>JAGODS010000299.1 GCA_017998135.1 Bacteroidales bacterium | reverse complement strand
ATTAGAACGTGGGGTGCGTCCTATGGGTGATTGGTCTATTTCTATTACTTTATCTATGTTTTCTATTCCCTGAATACTTGTGTAAGGCAGAGGTTTTTGATGGCTGCGGTAGAAATGCCGGCTTAGAATCGGATATAAGGTTTCATTGATTAGTGTGGATTTACCGCTACCCGAGACGCCTGTGATACATATCATCTTTCCTAAAGGCAAGCTGACAGTAACGTTTTTAAGATTGTTTCCTGTAGCACCGGTTAAAGTAAGGAATTTGCCAGTTCCTTTTCTGGATTTTTCAGGTATTACAACTGTCTTCTTGTGGTTAAGATAGTCGGCTGTAAGATTATCGGCTTTTATTATTTCTTTTAAAGTGCCGGCTGCTGTGATTTTGCCGCCATGAGAACCTGCTCCTGGTCCTATGTCTATTATATAATCCGCTGCTTCTATCATTTCGCGGTCATGCTCTACTACTATTACTGAGTTTCCTATATCTCGCAGTTTGCGCAATGCGTGAATAACTTTTAGATTGTCTCTTTGATGTAAGCCGATAGTAGGTTCGTCTAAGAGATAAAGAACTCCGGTAAGTTGCGAGCCTATTTGGGTTGCAAGTCTTATGCGTTGCGATTCGCCGCCTGAAAGGGTTCTAGTAGCGCGGTCAATAGTCAGGTAGTCAAGACCGACTTCTATCATAAAATCGATGCGCATTTTGATTTCGCGTATTATTTCGCCTGCTATAATTTTTCGTTTATTGTCTAACAAAAGACTAAGACTATCAATCCATTGGCGTAGTTTAATCAAATCTAAACCTGACACTTGCGAGATGTTTTGATCTAATATTTTGAAGTGCAGCGATTCTTTTTTTAATCTTTGTCCCTGGCACTCGGGGCATTGAGTATAGTTCAGAAATCCTTCAAACCATTTGCTAAGACTGTCCGAATTTCGTTCTTCCATTTGTTTGGAAAGGAATGATATAATCCCTTCAAAGCTCATTGAATAGGATAAGGAATTTCCCTGTATATCGTTTTTGACTTTGAGCACTTCGTCAGTTCCATAGAGAATTGCATTTAGAGCATTGTCCGGAATAGTGCTCACAGGGTCGTTGAGTGAAAAACCGTATTTATCGGCAAGCGCCTCAATCTGGCGAAATATCCAGGTGGGCTTGTATTCCCCGAGTGGTTTGATTGCTCCTTTATGTATGCTAATTTTCCTGTCCGGAATAACTTTATCTATATCAATAGATTGAATAGAACCTAAACCTGAGCATTTGGGGCAGGCGCCATAAGCGGAGTTGAATGAAAAGTTGTTTGGCTCAGGCTCGCTGTAAGAAATGCCAGTTACGGGACAAATCAGGTTGCGACTGTAAAACTGAATTTGTGAGTTGTCATTGTCAAGGATAGCGACCAAGCCGTTGCTGTGGTGCATTGCTGTGTTGATTGAGGAATTAAGACGTGAGACTACATCCGCATTTACCCTGAACATATCAATCATAACTTCTATGTCATGGGTTTTGTAGCGGTCAAGCTTCATATTATAAACTATGTCTCGTAGCTCGCCATCTATGCGGACTTTGAGAAAGCCCTGCCGCTGAAGGTCGTGAAAAAGGTCGCGGTAATGCCCCTTACGCCCTCTTACTATAGGCGAAAGCAGCATTATATGCTTGTTGTTATACTTATCTAAAATAAGTTGAATTATCTGCGTTTGTGAGTATCTGACCATTTTTTCTCCGCTGAGATAGGAATAGGCATCTGAGGCTCGCGCATAGAGCAGACGGAGAAAATCGTATATTTCTGTGATTGTGCCAACGGTTGAACGGGGATTACGGATGGTTGTCTTTTGTTCTATTGAAATGACGGGACTTAATCCATTGATTTTGTCCACATCAGGGCGTTCTAATGTTCCGATAAACTGACGAGCATAAGCCGAAAAGGTTTCAAGATAACGGCGTTGTCCTTCTGCATAAATGGTATCAAAGGCAAGTGAAGATTTCCCGCTACCGCTGATACCTGTTATTACTACGAGCTTATTACGCGGAATTAGTACATCTATATTTTTAAGATTATGAACCCTCGCTCCGTAAACTTCTATATTTTCAGATTCTGCCAATGCCCATTCGCTCGTCTCTGCTACAGTGTCAAGTATAATATCAAGCTTTTCTTTATCCATTATTTAAAAAAAATAAATCTGCAAAATTATTTAATTTATGCGGAAATACAGCCTGTTTTTATTAATTTTACTTAATAATTTTATTTATTCTTTTATTTCTATATACATTTTAACCTGTTTAATTCACAAATTATAAAAATGTTTTATAACACTTTGTCATACTGATATTTTTGAAAATAACACCATAACTTATTAAATAGCCCCAACCTTGAAGTCGGTCTATAAAACACAGCTTTAACCTTACATTTAAAACAACTTTAATTAAAATTTAAAGATAAGCATACTAATCAATTGCCAATCCTGAGACTATCAGGATCAATTAATTCTTGCATTAACTGGTCATAACTCAAAAAACCATCTTTTGGCAAAATTATATTGTATTTTTTTTTGTCTTTGTTTTTTAGGAAGGGCTGACGAAGCCAGGGATTGAAATATTTCAGGATTTTATAGTTAATTTTCTGACTGAAAGCAAAATCAGCAAGTTCCAATATAGACGTATCAACCTCTATTGTATATGTTGGAATTACAGGATATAAATCTTTTTTTCTTAAATAAAAACCATATTCAGTCGGGTTTTTATATATGATTTTCAATGCTAATATTCTGAATATATATCTTGAGGTCTCATCTGTCAAAAATAAATCATAATAGTTATCAACTTTCTGCCGCTCTAACTGCCTGCTTATTCCTCCCATACCTAAATTGTAAGAGGCAGCCGCTATTGTCCAGCTATTGTATTTAAAAAAAGCCTCTTTCAGATATTTACACGCTGCTTCTGTTGCTTTGGGCAAATCGTAACGCTGATCTACTTCTTCATTTATCTCTAACCCATATTTTTTTCCCGTTTCTTTGATAAACTGCCAGAATCCGGCAGCTCCTGCCGGCGATACCTTCATCTCAAAACCGCTTTCTATTAGTGCAAGATATTTGAAATCATCAGGTAGCTTATTGGCTTTTAAAATTGGCTCTATTATTGGAAACCATCTGTATGCTCGCTTTAACATTAATATCGTATTGCTCTGCCAATAGGTGTTTACAATCAACTCCCTGTCTAAACGCTCCCTGACATCAAAGAAATTTACAGGTACATTTTCCCCTGCAAAATCTACTTTTTCAGGAATTGGTACTGAATAATATTTATTATTCGTTTTAAATTGATTTTTATATTCATCATCAGGCTTGCCAGGATGATTCTTATGAAATATAAAAATACTAAATATTATTGGAATAATAACTATCAGTAATATTAATAAAACTATTCTTCTCACAAATTATATCAATTATATGATTTTTTGTTCTTTTTTCCTATATAAAACAAGACTGAAAATAAAATAACAAAATATAAAGAAAATATTATAGTGAAATAAATATTCCAATT
>JAGODS010000019.1 GCA_017998135.1 Bacteroidales bacterium | reverse complement strand
AAGACAGCTTTATATACTGACAAATAATCAACTAAAAATATATAAAGCCGATTAAAAAAATAATGTTTAATTTAGCAAACTAATTTAGCCTTCAAATTATGAACAAAATGCACATAGCAGTAGCGGGCAACATAGGTTCCGGCAAGACTTCTCTTACTAAATTGCTTGCAAAGCATTTCAGATGGGAAGCTCAATACGAAAACCTGGACAATAATCCATATCTTAATAGTTTCTACGAAGATATGCAAAGATGGTCTTTCAATCTCCAGATTTATTTTCTTCATTCCCGTTTTAATCAGCTTAAAGCCTTAAACAAATCAAAAAAAACCGTTATTCAAGACCGTACTATTTATGAAGATGCCTATATTTTCGCACCTAATCTTAATTCTATGGGCTTATTAAGCACCAGAGATTATGAAAATTATATAGCTCTTTTTGAATCAGTTAATGAATTTGTTAAAGCGCCTGATTTACTTATTTACCTCCGCGCTTCGGTTCACACCTTAGTCAAGCAGATTCAAAAAAGAGGCAGAACCTTTGAAAACTCTATCAGGATTGATTATCTGACGCGTTTAAATGAACGCTACGAAGCCTGGATTTCTACTTACGAATCAGGAAAATTACTTTGTGTGGATATTGACAATATCAATTTTACTGAAAAAAATGAAGACCTTGCTTTAATTATTGAAAAAATTGATGCCGAAATTAATGGTTTGTTCTAATTTTAAATCTTATGCGCTTCATCGGCATCATTCCGGCTCGTTATAACTCCTCCAGGTTCCCTGGCAAACCCCTCGCTATTATCAACAATAAATCTATGATTGCAAGGGTATATGAACAGGCTTCTAAAGCTAACTGCCTTTCCAAAGTTGTTGTTGCTACTGATGACGAAAGAATTAAAATTCACCTTCAAAACAACAATATAAATTATGTTTTAACCTCCGCAAATCACCCTACAGGGACTGACCGCTGCTTTGAAGCCGTTACTCAAATTATAAAATCTGAAAACTCAAACTATGATGTTGCTATAAATATTCAGGGCGACCACCCTTATATTGACCCTTCCGATATAGACCTGCTTGCTTACTGTTTCATAAAAAACCCTCAAACCGAAATAGCTACTCTCATTAAAACCATTGATAACGAAAACGAACTACATAATCCAAACACTGTTAAAGTAATTACAGATATTAATAATAAAGCCCTATATTTCAGCCGTTCCGTTATCCCCTATTTAAGAGATATTGATAAAAAGTACTGGTTTAATAATTTCAAATACTTCAAACATTTAGGTATATACGCTTTCAAAACCGATATTTTAAAAAAAATTATCAGTCTTAAGCCTTCAACTCTTGAAAAAGCTGAATCCCTTGAGCAATTACGCTGGCTGCAGAATGACTTTTCTATTTATACCGTAATTACCAATAACGAATGCTTTGCTGTTGACACTCCTGAAGACATCCAAAAATTAAGCCATTTACACTAAGCTATCTTTAAACATAAGTAATTGGTGCAAAATGTTTATGCGCAATCATAAATCTATTCAAAAGTGCTTATGAGATCGCTTCGCTTAGTTCACATTTGCAAAATGTGAAACATTTAAATTAAATACCAAAAAACCAACTTAATAGATAGACTCAATTAAGAAAAAGCCTGTAGCCCCTGCAAAGTCCTGACTAAATGGCAGTCCCCTAATAGCAAAATTCACCCAAAAAAACAAGCATTTTTAGCTAAGTCGCTCATTTACAGACAAAGTACTGAAATCCGACAACGACTGTCGGACCTCCGACAACGATTGTCCGACGTTCGCCAACGACTGTCGGACGTTCTACACCGTCCCGGAACCTCCGTCAACGATTGTCCGACCTCCGGCAACGACTGTCGGACGTCCGACAACGACTTTCCGACCTCCGACAACGACTGTTCGACGTTCGGCAAGCACCCAGAACCTCCGACAACCATTGTCCGACGTCCGACAACCATTGACGAATATGCTTTTCCTATCCAAAACCTGCCAAAATGTTAACTTCGCTCCGTTAGGCGAAACGTCCACGCTTCGTCCTGTTTTAACCATGCTAAAATATCAACTTCAATCTGTTAAGCGAAGCGTCCACACCGTTAGACGAAGCGTCCACACCGTTAGGCGAAGAGTCCACACCGTTAAACGAAGAGTCCACACCGTTAAACGAAGAGTCCACACCGTTAAACGAAGAGTCCACACCGTTAAACGAAGAGTCCACACCGTTAGGCGAAGCGTCCACACCGTTAGGCGAAACGTCCACACTTCGTCCATTTTAACTCTGTATAAAAATTATTGGTGCTAAATGTTTATGCGCAATCATAAATCTATTCAAAAGTGCTTATGAGATCGCTTCGCTTAGTTCACATTTGCAAAATGTGAAACATTTAATTAAATACCAAAAAACCAACTTAATGAATAGACTCTAATTTGGGTTTTATTGATAATAATCGGATGTATCAAAGCACAGACCCTATTAGGTCGTATTCGCTTGAGCCTGTTATTTTAACATCATAAAATTTTCCGGGTTCAATGTTTTTCCCTGATGATGATTTAATAATAACAGCATTATCTATTTCAGGTGCATCATACATAGTTCTACCAAAAAAGTTATTATCTTTTTTATAATCTATAATTGTTTTAAGGATTTTACCTTCTTTTGCTCTATTATTTAGCAAAGATATTCTTTGTTGAGCCTGCATCAAAATATCAAATCGTTCTTCAATCAATTTCTCAGGAATTTTTTTCTTTTTTCTGTAAGCAGGCGTTCCATCTTCATCAGAATATTTAAAAATTCCAAGTCTGTCAAATTTCATTTCTTTAATAAACTCTAATAATTCATTAAAATGCTGTTCGGATTCGCCGGGAAAGCCTGTAATAAAACTTGTCCTGATAGCAATACCAGGGACCTGTTTACGTAGTTTCTCTATAAGTTTATAAGTCTTCTCCTTATTAATACCCCTGTTCATAGATTTTAATATTGCATCACTAATATGTTGTAAAGGTATATCAATATATTTACACATTTTGGGATAATTTGCTATAGCATCAATTAAATCATCGGGGAAACCTGCCGGATAGGCATATAATAATCTGAACCATTCTATTTCATCTACTTTAACTAATTTATCAAGTAGGGCGACAAGTTTTTGTTTGTTATAAATATCCAAACCATAGTAAGTAGTGTCTTCGGCAATTATATTTATTTCTTTAACCCCTTTGCCTGCAAGCATTCTGGCTTCATCTGTTAGATCTTCTATAGGACGTGACTTATATTTTCCTCTTATATCGGGAATGGCGCAAAAAGAACAATGTCTGTTACAGCCTTCCGCTATTTTAAGATAGCTATAATGAGGCAGGGTTATTTGTTCTCTGCCGGTGCTTATTTTATTTATTGTCCCGAGTTCCTGCAATATCTCTTTATAGGGTTCAGTACCGAAAAAATTATCTACACCGCTGAGTTGTCTAAATGTATTATTTCCATATCGTTGTATCATACAACCTATCACATATAGTCGTTTAGTAAGTCCTGATTTTTTATTTTCTATTTCTTTTATTATTCTTTCAAAAGATTCTACCTTGGCATCATTTATAAAGCCGCAGGTATTAATAATTACTACATCTGTCGGATATTGCCGGTTAAAATAAACAGAAAAATTATTCTCAACTAATTGTGCTGCCAGCCTTTCAGAATCTACTATATTTTTAGGACAGCCTAAAGTGATTATGTTTATTGTTGTTTTGATAGTATTTTTGGGTTTTGAGTATTGAGTATAAGTATTGAGTATTAAGTATTGAGTATTTGGTATTGTGTATTGTGTATTGTGTATAAGTATTGAGTATTGTTACCCGCTACCCGCTACCCGCTACCCGCTACCCGCTACTCGCTACCCGTTACCCGCTACCCGCTAATCAAATAAAGCGTTTACAAATTCTTTCTTATCAAAGATCTGTATGTCTTCTAATTTTTCACCTATTCCTATATATTTTACAGGGATTTTAAACTGGTCTGAAATGCCAATAACTACTCCGCCTTTGGCAGTTCCATCAAGTTTGGTAAGAGCTATGGCATTTACTTCGGTTACAGCGGTAAACTGTTTTGCCTGTTCAATAGCATTTTGCCCGGTCGAGGCATCTAATATTAACAATACTTCGTCTGGTGCAGTTGGGATAATCTTGGTCATTACTTTTTTAATCTTTGAAAGCTCGTTCATAAGATTTACCTTATTATGCAGTCTGCCCGCTGTATCTATAATCACAACATCCATATCCCTTGATTTGGCTGCTTTAACAGTGTCATAAGCGACAGCAGCAGGGTCAGCTCCCATATCTTGCATTATTATTGGTACATCAGCCCTTTCAGCCCATATCTTTAATTGTTCAACTGCTGCTGCCCTGAAAGTGTCGGCTGCGCCTATTATTACTTTTTTACCTGCTTTTTTATATTGGTTGGCTAATTTGGCTATGGTAGTAGTTTTACCAACACCATTTACTCCGACTACCATTATTATATATGGATCTTTTAAATCGGGTAAATCAAAGCCTTGAGTAATATTAGTATTTTGATTATCTGTAAGAAGGTTTGAGATTTCTTCTTTTAGTAAACTGTTTAGTTCGGAGGTGCCTAAATATTTATCTTTTGCAACTCTTTTTTCCAGCCTTTCGATTATTTTAAGGGTAGTCTCTACCCCTACATCAGAACTTACAAGTATTTCTTCTAATTTATCTAATACCTCATCATCAACTTTGGATTTCCCAATAATAGCCTTAGAGACCTTTGAAAAAAAACCTTTTTTGGTTTTTTCAAGTCCTTTGTCTAAACTTTCTTTTTTTTCTTTTGAAAAAAGGTTGAAAAAAGCCATATACAGGTGATAAAGTATGTTTGAATATGAGTTTTATAAGTTAAACACAACTAAATAAATGTTTCACATTTTGCAAATGTGAAACATTATGAAAATCAGGATTTATTTCAAAAACTCTTTAACATCTTCATTTCTGACGAAGTCTTCTTTAAAGATATATGCTCCTGTTTTAGGCGATTTAACCATTTTTATAATTTTGGTGTAGGTACGTCCAGCACCGGTCTGCATTGATGCAACAACTTTCTTTGCCATTGTATTATTTATTTAATTTCTTTATGTACTGTAACCTTTTTTAAAATAGGGTTATATTTTTTTATTTCTAATCTGTCGGGGGTGTTTTTACGGTTTTTGGTAGTAATATATCTTGAAGTGCCGGGCATACCGCTTGCTTTATGCTCAGTGCATTCAAGTATTATTTGTCCCCTTGCGTCTTTATTCTTCTTTGCCATAATAATGATTATTAAAAAAGTCTGCAAAATTAATATATTTTTTCAATATAGTGTAAGTTTATTTATTTTGATATATTTTTTTATTAAAAGTCACTGATTTAATTATAAATGTTTATAAACAATCATCATCTAACGAGAGTAACTGTGCCTTTTTTGCTGAGAGCTTTTCCTGAGCCGTCTTTAAATTGGAGTAAATAAATATATATACCTTCGGGAAGGTCTTTACCTGATTCCGTTCCGTCCCATCCCTCATTAGGTTCTTTGCTTTCAAATACCTGTTTACCCCAGCGGTTAAATATTCTGAAAACATAATTGTTTTTATCAGTAAATACACCTATGGGTAGAAATTTATTATTTTTACCGTCAGGAACAAAAGCAGTGGGAATAAAATATTTGGGAGGTTGGGTTATAGCAGCTTTATTTGAAAAGCTGTTGTCTTTAAAATTATAGACATTACTGTCAGCTTCAATAGCCTGAACTGTATAATAGAAGGTTCCATCACCAAGAATAAAAGAGGAAATATCATCTGTATATGTATTATAGGGTGCTGAGGGAGCGACTGAAGCTATTAATACTTTATTAGAGTTGTTGCCAATACTTCTATAAATATAATAATTGCCAAGATTCCCATCCCAGGATGAATAATTATTCCAATTCAAGGTATTACTAAGGTCGGTGTTGGAAACAGCCTTTAAGAGAATAGTTTTGGCAATATTTGATGTAACAGCAATTTGTCCGCAACTGTCGTATAGTTCGGCAATATATGTATAACTATTGTTTGCTGGTCTGACATTCTTGTCTATCCATTCAACTGTTGGCTGATTTATATTTGTGAGACTGTAAACATTGCTATAACCTGAGTTTGTATCTGAGCGTTGAATTACTAATTTTGAAATAAAGGCGGCATTATCAATAAAACAACTAACTTTAATATATTCAGTTGAACTGTTTTCTTCAAAGACAGAGGCATAACGCAGGTAAATATATTTTGGTTTTATAAGCATAGCGGCATTAATACATCTTATGTTAGATGAGGAGCTAACGGTACCGCTGTCATTATAAGCTCTTATAAAAAAACAATATTCAGCATTCTGATTAACATTAGTGTAATTATAAGACCTTTGGTTGATACCTGTATTTCCGGCAAGACTAAAAACCGTATCGCCAGGTTTTTTAATATATATTTTATAGCCAGCCAGACCTTTCATATTTTTGTATGGATTCCAGCTAAGCATAATTGAATTATTGCAGGGGTCAGGATTTAAGGTAAGTAAAAGAGTGTTATGTTTAAGGCTGGCGCTACTTTCATTACCACAACTATCAATAGCAATAATAGAATAAATTTCTATTTCCGAATCAGGGTTTGAAGTATTATTAACAAAGAAAGTAGAGTCTTTTGATAATAATTTACCAATTACGGAAGTAGAACTGTCTGCAGGCGAATTATTTTTAAGAATGCCATAGCCTACTATATCACCGGTAGCAGACTTAGACCACCCAATAATTACCTTACCAGTGAGAGGGTCTATGCTTACGGAATCTATTTCCGGAGGAGGAAAAGGACCTGTGTGATCGCTAAAAGAATCGCCTTTTACATTTGAAAAAGAATAACAGCCTGCTATTGAATCATAAACCTGTATCCTGAAGTTAATAAAAGCGCTGCAAATTGATATTGTGTCTATGTATTGTATATTGCCTGTAGTATTTATTTTGTTCCATTTGCCCGACGGATATTCACGCATAACTTCGTAAACAGTTCCGGTTTTGATGTTATTCCAGTCTAATTGTGCTTTGGTTTTGTCAAGATTAGTTAATTCAAGGTATAAGGTTTGTACAATGTTGGAAGGTTTTGAATAAAATAGATGATGACAGGCAGAACGAGTAATGATATAATAATAAAGTACCTTAGTATCTGCACCCGCATCTTTATGAATATATGAAGTTATATTGTTATCAGCAATTGAATCAAGCAGGTTAAAGGGACCTGCAGGGTTGGATGCGAAATAAATATAATTCATAAAAAAACTATTGAGAGTATCTATCTGAGGTATCCAGTTTAAGGTAACTTTGCCAGAGTCATCAACTGCAGTGCAGGTTAAAAGAGGTGCATCAAGTTCGGGTAGTTTTTTAATTACTATTGTTATAGTAGCTACGTTTTTGCCCGAAACCGGGCAGTAATCATCAGAAACACTAAAGACAAAATTATGAATATTTGACTGTACAGGGTTATTAAAAATTAAATTACCCTCCGAGCCTGTCGGGTCAACAGGATGAGTAAGATGACTACAGGTAGTTTGCCAGTTGAAATCAGTTTCTACTAATTTAACCCCATTGATAGGATAAGGGTTAAGTGTAGCGCAGGGCGGTGTAAGGCAGCCTGTTGCTGAGTTTGTAAAGCCGCTGCCAAACTGTGGTCCTGAGGGTTTGACTGAAATATTCTGCAAAACTGTATCGGTAGCGGAAATTTTAAAATTCACTAACTGTCCGGCAAAGACAGTATCAATATAAGTGGGTATGCCTGTATTAATATCTTTAAATGGGGGTATAACATCAGGCGGTATGTTGGAGGCGCAATTTACAAGCACTATCTGCATCTCCCTGAATATCTCGGCTACTTTTTCTTTATTTTTATAAGCCGTAACTTTTGATACAGTTAGAAAGGATCCCTGAGTATAAGATAGAAAGGATATTTCGCCTGTCTGCGGATTTATAGTGTCGGCTATGTTGTTTGGGTCAAAAAAGGGTCCCGGTAAAGGATTATAATATTGAAAATTGCTGTTATAAAGGACCTTATTCATATTACTGTCAAGAGGCATAGCCCAATCATAAACAAGAGAATCCAGCTCTTTATCGTAAGCATTCGGGTTGTATGTGAAATGATAACCTGTACATATAACAGTAGATGGTTTTTCTGCAAAAGTTGGTGAATTGTCATAACATACACCGGCATTCTTACCCTGATAGGGATACATAACTGCCCTAAGTCCCCAGGTTTGGTCAGCAGCCACCAGATTGGTTGAAAAATTTCGGTTATAGCCTTTATATGCAAAAATCCAACCCTGGTCTTTATCAGGAACACCGTTAAGCGAAACACCGCTTGGATAGACAGCGTCAGAAGTATATAACCACTCTTCAATTGCTCCTCTGTTCGCTGCTGGTGGATTATTGCAGGTTATAGATGGTCCGGCAGGATTACATACAGGTGAGTTGTCTGTTCTGGATACTAATGTCATTGTTATTTTTTTTACTGTAGGATGGTTTATAACCTGTAATATCTCTGTCTTTTCATATTCAATACCGTAGCATTCTCTGTAAAGTTTCAGAATAAAGCGGTACTTTCCATTACTGTTAATACATTCCCAGGTTATCTCGCCGCCCATAAAATGCGATGCACTGGCTAAACCTGTTAGAAAGGTAAAAATTATAAGTAATATGTAAAGCCGTTTTGACAACTGAAATTAATATTTGTTATTTTAATTATTTCCGACAATCATTTCAAACATTTCATCCGGATTAAGATATTTAACAGCCATTTCCTGTATTCTTTCGCCTGTTAATTTTTTATATTCGTCAAGATATTTAATGAAATAATCGTTTTCAAGTTGAAATTCTTTAATTAAACTGAGAACTTTCGCTTTTGATATAGGGTTTCCAACGCTGCGCAGGTAATTTCCTATAGTGTAATTTTTAACCAGATTAAGCTCGGAGGCGGAAACTTTCTTTTCTTGTAAACGTTTGATTTCTTTATATATTTCGTTAACAACCTTTTTGGTATATTTATTCCCTGTCTGGGTTGAAATAATCAGAGAGGCGCTGTGGCAGAAAGGATGAAGAATAGCGTTAATCCCGTAAGTATAACCTTTGTGTTCACGAATGTTAGTCATAAGCCTTGAGCCAAAATATCCGCCCAGTATAGTTTTTAGGCAGCTAAGACCTATATAGTCGGGATGTTTATGATTGCATACAATTCTGCCTATTCTAATTGCTGATTGAATTGCATCAGGTTTTAATAAGAAGCTTTTTTTATCAGAATCGCTTAGAGTATTTTTTATAGTATTTGCTGCTTTGAAGTTATTGCTCCAGTTATTTTGACCGAAATGAACATTTATAAGCTTAATAAGCTTATCATCTGTATAACCGGAAATAACAATATAACAATTGTTGTAAGTGAAGTTATTATTATGAAATTCCTTAAATTCTTTATTATTGTATATGCTGAAATCTTCAATTCTGACATTATTCCCATAAGGGTGCTCTACACCGAAAAGTTTTTCCCTGAACTTAGTTTTACATATATAGGCAGTTTTTTGTTGTTTGATAATAAAACTTTGCTTAGTGTTTTTGAGATATAAATCTATTTCTTCTTCAGGAAAACTTGCATTTTTTATAATATCTTCAAGAAAAGGCATAAATTTATCTAAATGTTTTTTTAGCAGGGTTATTGAAATTGATATCCTGTCCCTGTCTAAATCGCAGTCCATATCTATACCGTAATAATCTATAATATTAGAGATAGTTTCCATATTATATTCCGCAGAACCTTTAAGTAACGTATCAACTGTAAAACCTGCAAGGGTTAGACTGTTATAAAAAGCCGCACTGCCTTTAAAATAAAAACTTAGATTAATAATTTCATTAGCTCCGCCCCTTATGTCGTAAAGCTCAATACCATTGTCAAGTCTAACAGGAGAGGGTAAAGTTATATCAGGGCTTTCAATGGTTTTCAGCCTTGGAACTCTTCGCCTGTCAGGTTCAATTATTTTCATATATTTTTTTTGCAAAAATAATCATTAATTGCAAAGTAATAATAAAACTTGTTTTGGTTTAGCTATATATAATCTGAACCCTTGAACCTTGATTATTGGCTGTTAAAGATTTTATGTAATCTTAACTCTAAGAATATATATTAATTGGCAAATAATATATATTTTTGTTGCCTGATTGAAAAAGCCGAATGCTGATACCTTACATTATTACTAATTTATTTTCAATTGGATTAATATATCTTGCATATAAACATCCAAAAGCCTGTATATTATCTTTTGCAGGTATTTTTTTTATAGCGGCTATAGTAAATATTATATTAGTTTTCAAAGATTCTGATACTTATGTCAATGGTTTTGGACCAAATGCTTATTTTGATTTTTATAAGTCATTTATCTATGAGGAGTTTAAGTTAAGAACCCAATTATATGTATTGTTAATAGCAATAGGGCAGTTTTTAATCTCCATTTTTCTAATTTCCCGGTTGTGGCTTATTTTCAATATGGGCATTAATGGCGGAATAATTTTTTTATTAGCTATTGCACCCCTTGGCGTTGGTTCAGCATTCCCGGCAAGTATTCTGATGGCTATTGCAATGATAATGATGAAGAGAAGAGTTGTTCAGTTAGAAAGAGAAAAAAAATTAAAAAAACCCTGATTTATTATATGTTAATATATACCCCAAAAATAACTAAGCGCATCAAATTTATTTTTAATCTTATTTTCAAGAAACTTCTTAATATTGATATAAGTTTTACAAGCTCTGAAGATTTTTTTCTGAAAAGCGAATTACCTAAACTTAATTATTCTGATAAAGCGTTGGCTGATGAAATTTTTATTGCCGCTGCCGGTTTGCTTTATGAGACTGGAGTTAAAGAACAACAACTTGTTTTTAGTAGTTTTAAGGGGAACTCTTGTTTTTACTTAACCCAAAACAAAAGCTCTTTTTTCCCTTTTGACCCTTTTGCTGCTGCCTTTTTTTTAGTAAGCAGATACGAGGAATATCTCCCTTATTTAAAAGATAAATATGACAGGTTTGATGCTAAAGAAAGCATTGCCTACAAACAGCATTTTCTTCATAAACCCATTGTAAATATTTGGGCATTAGAAATATCCGAAATTATAAAGCAAAAATATCCCAATTTTAATATAAGATTGCCCAAATATAAATACCAACCTACTATTGATATTGACCTTTTCTATGCTTATAAATTAAAAGGATTAATCAGAACTATCGGTGGGTTTCTTAAATCGCTCAGCGAAAAAGACTATAAAGGCATTATTGAAAGAATGCGAGTGCTCACAGGCAGGATTAAAGACCCTTTTGATACTTACGATTTTTTATATAATTTGCATAACAAGTATAAGTTAAAACCTATATTCTTTATTTTAATTGGTGATTACGGACAATATGACAAAAATATTTCATATCACAATAGGAAATTTCAGGCTCTAATTAAGGCACTTGGCGATATTGCCGAAATAGGAATACATCCTTCTTATTCTTCAAACGAAAACTCTGAAAAACTAAGAACTGAGATGAGAAGACTTTCTAATATATTGAATAAAGATATAAAAAAAAACCGACAGCATTTTCTAAAATTATCAATTCCTGATACTTATCGTAATCTTATCAATCTTGACATAACTGACGATTACACTATGGGCTATGCTTCCGAAATTGGATTCAGAGCTGGCATTTGTAGCAGTTTTAATTTTTATGATTTATATACCGAAACCGAAACCCCTCTTTGTATTCATCCATTCGCTATTATGGAAGGCACTCTTAAAGATTATATCAGACTATCTAATGATGATGCCCTGGATTATGTAAAACCTATTATTGCGGAAATAAAAGCTGTCAATGGCACCTTTATCTCAATCTGGCATAACGAATCTCTTAGCAATGAGAAAAGATGGAAAGGCTGGGATAATATTTATGAAGAAATCATTAAACTCGCCCTTAGCTGATATTTTTTTTAATATTCAACATTTGAATTGATAAAATGGTTCTTTACTTGGGAAATGAACCATTAACATCTCCCCTGCAGATACATTTAATATTAAGTTCCGTATCTTTGATAATGTTAATATTATCAATCAGTTCAGGCAGCCAGTCTGACTTAGGGTATTTGTTGATTAGTCCTATAAAACGACGGTTTATATATAGCGCATCAATAGGATTGATATTGTTGTCTTCATTCACATAAGCAGCTTCCTTTTTCATCTGAGATTTGAATTTATAAATATTTAAAAAATAGCGGTTTATAAGTAAAGCATCAATAGGATTGACTCCCTGCCATTTTTCTGTAATTTTTATTTGTAAAGAGTAAATTCCGGTCTCTATATTTTCGAAGTTGTAAAAGCCAATATCGTTAACGATACTTTGTCCTGCTATTTTTCCTTCCTTGTCTTTTAATATGAGCGTTGCCTTGCTGATTGAGCTGTTCAGAGTGTTGTCATAATTAAGATAACCCTGTAGTTTAAAGAGTCTTTTTAAAGTAATTAAAATAGTATCTTTATTAGTGCAGTTATTTTCATTGCTGACTGTAACAGTGAAAATATTTTCAGTTTCCTTTAGTGTTGAACCGATTACCTCGTAAAATCTCTGTTTTGAGCCGTCGTTCCATAAATATGATTTAAAGCCTGTGCCGGCATCAAGCAACATTGTATCGCTGCTGCCTAACATTGTGTCTTTTCCTAATGTTACAACAGGAGCCGGGAGGATGGATAAATCATATAAATCTATTTTAACAGACCCGCAGGAGTTAATTATTTTGCAGCTATAATATCCCTGGTCTGAAATTTTGAGGTTTTTTATCAGCCAGGTGGCTTCTGTGGCCTCTTTTATATTGGTCTCATTTTTTATCCATTGATATGTGAATGGAGCAGTGCCAATAATATTTACTCTTAGTAACAAACTATCATTTTCGCATTTCGAAATTAAGGTTAAAATATCTCTTGAGTAGGGGGCTGAGCATTTTTTCTTTGTATAGGCGCAAAAAGTTTTACTGCATCTTAAATCCCCGTCCTTATTTTTAGCGCAGGAATAAAAACAATGTTTACTTTGCGGCTGTAAATCTTTAATTGTTAAAGTATCCCATTCGGAACGTGTATAATAAAAAGGGGTGTCTGAATAAGTACCTTCCTTGTTTAGATATTTCCCGATATTATCATAAAAAACAGAGTATAAAGTATAGTCAGGGTTGGGTTGTGGTATTTCCTTTTGTAAAATTAGTCTTATTGAATTATGAGTGGAATCTGTAAAACCAACTTGCGGTTCATCTGCGGCTGTATAAATAGTTGTTTCAGGTTGATTAAAGGCGCAACTTAGGTTGTTTTCATATATTGCTCTTATTTTGTAAAAACAAGCTGCATTTGGATTGTCCCCGGTATTGTGATTAAAAGAGGTATCGCTGAAATCATATATTTTGCTCCAGTCAGTTCCTTCTTTGGAATAATATATTTCATAAGTTATAGCATTAGTATTTGTCCAGTTCAGTTTTATATAATGGGTCTGACCGTTTGCAGGCTCTCCTAATGCTCTTTCCAATATTATTTTTTCTTTAAAGCTTTTGACAGTAACTTCTGAATATTTGCTGCAAATTGTGTCGGACTGACAACGTACAATCACTTTATAAGTTCTGTCAGATTTTTCGGCTGTTGTACTAATATTATTATATGATTCAGCCCATTTGGGATTTAATGCTGTGAAAGCAGCTCCATCCCAGTATTTTTCCCCGTTAAACCACGCGTAAGACCATACCCCGCTGCAATTGCTCCCTTCCGTGATTGATGCTGATAAGTTTATTGTTAAACCTGGTGTTTCACAATAGTTGTAAATACCTTCAGTATTATTTGCCAGAGCTTTTACCTGTGGCGCTTCACAGGGAGGAGGTGTGGATGAACAACTTATATTAGCGGCAAAGCCTTTGGGATAAACCCACAACAATGCATTAGCGTGGAAAGTGAAAGTAAGACTGCCATCAGCAGCAGTGGAACTAACTGTAAAAGGACTTAAACTGCCGTAGTATTCGCCATTGGGACCATTGCCTTTTATTAACGGGGCATTTATACTATTCCCATTATATATTTTGAGCCAGTGTTTTGGATTGCCTTTGGCATCTTTATCTGTTGCGACATCAAACATTGTGAATTTAAATGTTAGCTTATTACCCGGACAGGGGTAAAAAGTCTCAGTATGTTCCTGTCCCCAAGGATAGCCGCCTGAAGAACTGCCCGCATCTGTAAAAGTTCCTACACAGGTATTTATTTCTCTATCACTTAATAAAAATGCAGGATTAGTATTAGATGAAATATTAACAATTACGCTGCTTTCACTCAGGCATAGTGTATTGTTATTACAACGGGCTTTAATCGTAAATGTTCTACCGGAAACAAGCTTGTCTAAATAAATATCTTTATAATCAGAACTCCAAACTTCAAAAGTAGAAGCGAAAGTATTACCATTCCAGTAGTTATAACCATCAAACCAGCAGTATTCCCAGTTATTGTTACTGCAACCCCATCCGCCCTGAGGGTTTGATGTTAAGGCTATATCTGACTCGCTGCAATAAACAGTAGTATAAGTTCCAATATTATTTGCTTTGGCAGTTACAATAGGTGCCGAGCAATCGCCCGTTTCATATACACTGCTTATATTGGCAAACCAGCCTGAACGGCTAAATTCAACATTAGAAACAAAAGTAAATGTCAGGCTGCCATCTGCTGCTGTTGAGGTTATTGTACCGGGGTTATTATAACCGCAATATTTGCCTATAAGTTGGTTAGTACCGCTTCCATTATATATATTTAAATAATCATAACCACAACTGCTTTGAGGTTGAAGACAAAAATAAGTAAATTGAACACGGAGTTTAGCATTAGAGTTAGACGGTTTGAAAATAAGAGTAGAATTTTCATCATAACCGTATCCTGATTCTGGTCCGCCACTGTCATAATAAAAGCCTGTGCTTACATAAAAAGTGCCATTCTGTTGATTATATGACTGAGTATAGACATATATTGAAACTAATACTAAAAATATGGTTATTAATGTCTTCATAGTATTAAAAATAAAATTTGACAAAAATAATAATTTTTTTAAACTACTTAGCAGTTAAATTTTAGAGTTTATTTATTGTAAAAACCCTATAAACCTTAGTATAAGGAATGAAAGAAACAAAATCTACCTTATTACCTTATTTATTAACATTTATACATCAAAATAAACTAATAAGGTTGATATATAAGGAATTTAAAGTTTTATACTAAGGTTAAAAAAATAAAAATAAAATTATGTATGGTTGGGAACTTAGTACTTAGTACCTGGTATTTAATCAGCTGCTGAGTAGTTACATATAGTTTAATCATTTTGTTATTCAGGGCTTAAGCCCGGTTTATTTTTGTTTTTCATCCGTTGGCTGAAGCCAACGGTAATAGAGGGTCAATTTTATTGCTGTCACATTCAATTAAATTACTGTTACATTCAATTAAACGGCTGCGGATGTCAATTAAACGGCTGCGGATGTCAATTAAACGGCTGCGGATGTCAATTAAACGGCTGCGGATGTCAATTAAACGACTGCGGATGTCAATTAAACGATTGCGGATGTCAATTAAACGGCTGTGGATGTCAATTAAACGGCTGCGGATGTCAATTAAACGGCTGCGGATGTCAATTAAACGTCTGCGGATGTCAATTAAACGGCTGCGAATGTCAATTTGTTTACCGCCACTTTTTAATTTACAGCAGTGATTTTAAATTAATTAGCTGAGAAATATTATTTAAAAGCAGTCTGTTAAAATTGAAAGATATATCAAAGAACTTAATTCAGGGAACAAAAATATAATGAAAAATCAGGAGAAAAAAGAGTAAAATTGAAATAAATGGAGAATTATCCAATACAATTATCCATTTAAGAAAAATAATATAAAAGGTAACTACTCAGCAGTTAAATTTTAGAGTTTATATATTGTTAAAACCTTATAAACCTTAATATAAGCAATGAAACTGGTACTTAGTACCTGGTATTGGGTATTTAGTATTCAAAATAAACAAATAAGGTTGATATACAAGGGAATAAGTTTTATACTAAGGTTAACAAAAATAAAAATAAAATTATGTATGTTTGGGTACTTAGTACCTGGTATTTAATTAACTGCTGAGTAGCTAAATTGAGACTACGCGAAGACAGAGTTTTTATAATTTTTACGCCGAGTTATACAGAGAAGGCGCAAAGTTGCACAAAGATATAATAAATGATTTATTAACAAATTCAATATTATGAATAGACATTAATTAGTGTCCATCCATAAACTAAAAAAAATAAAAATCATTTACCGCAAAGCCCTCAAAGTCAATCGCAAAGAAACGCAAAGAAAATTCAAAACCGACTTTATGGATGGACACTAATTAATAATAACAGAACTCCTGACTTAGACGCAGATTAACCTGACGCGATTTTATAGAATAACCTGAGACTTGTACCTGGATAAAATGTTTCAGTTTCATTTAATAGTTGACACAATTTTTTAGCAGCTTTGTTATCTCTTGGTGTTGCAAGACTATATAAAGCGATGGTCAACGTATTACTTTCATAATCTGGTAGAATGTCAACTTTAGTTTTCATAATGTTTTTTACAAACGCTCTGGCTTCATTTTCCTTTTTTTTATAATCTGTTGAAAGTAGCAATACAAAAGCTGATT
>JAGODS010000298.1 GCA_017998135.1 Bacteroidales bacterium | reverse complement strand
TCAGAAGACTTATCATGGTTATTTTCTAAATACATATCATATCACCATTCACCCGCAATTCTTTCTTTTTTGCTTCTAAAACTAATAAATGGTCCTTCTTCATATTTAGAACAACCTAATATAATAATATTAAAAATAATTATTAAAATAATTGTTTTGAAAAGTTTCATAAATAATAAAAACGTTTTTTATTGTCCATAAACAGTAGTTCCTGAATAAGAATAATAATATCCTTTACTGTCGGATTGAGTATAATTGTAAGATATTACAAGTTCATTATTTCTTAATTCTTTAATTATTAAAGTATTTGTAGGTGCTATACTTATACTACTATAATTTGAAGAAAAGGTACCTGAATTTATAATAAATCCTACAAAACTAACAGCTTCCTTATTTTTCAGACCAATATCTTTATTTTTCCCAACCCAATACCATATACCCTTAACGTTTTGTTTAATATTATTACTAATAATTTCCTGATTAAAAGTACCATCTCTGTTGATGGTCAAAGATTCATAATAAGGATATGACTGAACAGCGGTACCACTTATAATTTCCATATAGTTCCCGTTAAATTTAATAGAACCTCTTAGAGTTTGTTTGAGCGTACTATCAGTATATGTTATTGAAGCATAAAGTTCTTTAACTTTCCATTTTCCTGTTAATCTGTGTTTTCTAGACCATAATGATAGAAAGGGGTCATCTTCGCCTTTTTTACAACTTTGAAATACAAATATAGTTAAAAATACACCCAGAATAATTGTGAATAATAGATAGTGTTTTGGTATTTTCATTTTAATAAAAGATAATTTAAATTATGGGCATCTCTAAAAACCTATTAATTTTTTACCTCACCCTTACCCTCTCCTAAAATCAGGAGAGGGAATATGGAGTATTTAGAGATGCCTTTATTTAATAACATATCCGATAATATAATCATTAAATTTTTCAAAATTAATTACAAGTTTTTCATTGATATTTTTGTTTAATATAGCGGCATTGCAACTGCCCTGAGGAGTGAATTGAAAGTCTTCAATTATGATGTTATCTTTAAAGATAAGTGATTTATCATTATAAAGTTTATAAATTGCTTCTTTGGCGCACCAGTAAACATATAATTTATCAATATAGTTGTTTTCGTAATTTTGAATTATTTCCTTATCATTAAGGAATCTTTGTTTAACTTTAAGTATTCGTGGACTTATTTTTTCAATATCCAAGCCTGCCTGATGATTTTTGCTTATTATAACCGAAGAATATTCGAAAGAGTGAGAAACAGAGATATTATAGTTTTTAATCAGGGGTTTATCTTTTTTATAATAAACATTAATATGTTTGTCGGAATTTAATATTTCTTCAATAGCAAGGCGATAGCTAAGCCATTGTTTTTGTCTTTGATTATTTGAAAAATTGATAAAAATTTGTTGTTCTGTTGAAGATAATTTTAATTTGGAAAGAAAAAAGTCAGTGTTTTCGGTTATATGCCAAAGCCCTAATTGTGTAGTTTTGTTGATATTTTTATTGAAAACTAAAGGCATATATTATATTTATATCTTTTTTGCAAAAATATAAATTTTTGCTACTTAAGCAATTTTAAATATTTTTGCACCTTAAATTTTTAAAATATGCTTACAACTAATAACACTAAATTAATGGATTATAAAATAAAAGATATAAGTCTTGCAGATTATGGCAGGAAAGAAATTGAAATCGCTGAAAAAGAAATGCCTGGCTTGATGGCGGTAAGAAAAAAATATTCACTATCTAAGCCCTTGAAAGGAGCAAGAATTTCAGGTTCTTTACATATGACTATTCAGACTGCAGTATTAATTGAAACACTTGTAGAACTTGGTGCAAATGTCAGATGGGCAAGTTGTAATATATTTTCTACACAGGATCACGCTGCTGCCGCTATTGCTGAAAAAGGAATTCCTGTATTCGCATGGAAGGGTGAAACGCTTGAAGAATACTGGTGGTGTACTAATCAGGCATTAAGTTTCCCCGGTGGTAAAGGTCCGCAGTTAATAGTTGATGATGGAGGGGATGCTACGCTTTTTATACATAAAGGCTATGCTATTGAGAATAATCCTGAATTGCTGAATAAGACAACTTCAAATAAAGAAGAAGAAGTAATAATGGATTTATTGAAAAATCTATATATAGAAGATAATAAGAGATGGCATAGAGTAGCTGAAGAATGGAAGGGAGTTTCTGAAGAGACCACTACTGGAGTTCATCGTTTATACCAGATGAAAGATAGAGGCGAACTGCTTGTACCTGCAATAAATGTGAACGATTCTGTTACCAAATCTAAATTTGATAATTTATATGGCTGCCGCGAGTCGCTTGCTGATGGAATTAAAAGAGCAACCGATGTTATGATAGCTGGTAAAGTTGTCATAGTCTGCGGTTATGGAGATGTCGGTAAAGGATGCGCCAAATCAATGCGGTCTTATGGTGCAAGGGTAATCGTAACCGAAATTGACCCTATTTGCGCATTACAGGCTGCAATGGAAGGATTTGAAATAAAACCGATTGAAGACACTCTTGATGAAGGTAATATCTTTGTTACTACTACAGGTAATAAAGATGTTATCACTGTTGAACATATTGCTAAGATGAAAGATCAGGCTATTGTTTGTAATATAGGTCATTTTGACAATGAGATACAGGTTGATAAATTAGAAACCTTTAAAGGAATACAAAAAATAAATATAAAACCTCAGGTGGACAAATACATTTTCCCTGACGGACACGCTATTTATCTCCTCGCAGAAGGCAGACTCGTCAATCTTGGTTGCGCAACAGGACATCCTTCTTTTGTGATGAGTAATTCATTCACAAATCAGACACTTGCACAAATAGAACTCTGGACTAAAAAACTTAATATTGATGTTTACAGACTTCCTAAACAATTAGACGAAGAAGTGGCACGCCTTCATCTTGAACAATTGGGTGTTAAACTTACCAAACTTTCTAAAGAACAAGCAGATTATATTGGAGTTCCGGTTGAAGGTCCTTACAAACCTGAACATTACAGATACTAAATGTACAAATTTGATAATTTTACCACTAAGAACACAAAAAAATTCTCGCTAAGATGCAAAGGCGCTATAAAAAAGATATCCTAAAGTTATAATATGCTTTTTAATAGTTATATCTTCTTATTTTTATTAATTGTAACTTTTTGCTTACATTATTTACCTTTCACAAGAAAGTATCAGCTATATATATTAATAATTTCAAGTTTCATTTTTTATGCCTACCATATACCTTCATTACTATTTTTACTTATATCTTCAATAATATTAAACACATTTACAAGTTATGCGTTTTTTTATTTTAATCAAAAATATAGAAAATTTTGGGTAACAACCGGAGTAGTAATTAATTTGTTGATACTTGGATTTTTTAAATATTCTCCTTTGTTTGCAAAAACTTTTTTGGATATGACTTCTTCTTTGGGCAGTTTTTTAATTACTATGCCTTTACAAATAGGCATATCTTTTTATACTTTCGAGGGCATAACTTTACTTGTTGATGCTT
>JAGODS010000297.1 GCA_017998135.1 Bacteroidales bacterium | reverse complement strand
TCTTTGACGCAGAAATTAAATCTTTGGTGCAAAAATTAAATCTTTGACGCAAAAATTAAATCTTTGACGCAAAAATTAAATCCTTGACGCAGAAATTAAATCCTTGACGCAAAAATTAAATCTTTGGCGCAAAAATAAAATCTTTGACGCAGAAATTAAATCTTTGACGCAGAAATTAAATCTTTGACGCAGAAATTAAATCTTTTAATAAATCAATAAATTTTTAACAAATTAATATATAATAAATTATGAAATCAATAGCATTAAATTTAGGTAAAAAAACCGTTCTTGAAAAACTATCTTTAGGACGAAATGTTGTTACATCTATGACAGGAAATGTTAACTATACAATCCCTAATCCTGCGCTGGCAGATATTACAACTGCCATAAATGAGCTTGAAACGGCTTATAATAATTCGCTTGACGGAAGCAGAACTTCAAAAGCTATTTTAAGGGAGAAAGTAAGAAACTTTGACAGAGTAATTTCCAATTTAGCTAATTATGTTGAAAATATAGCCGGTGGTGATGAGGTCATACTGATGAGTTCGGGTATGCCTTTGAGAAAGGAAAAAGAAACTATAGGAATGCTTGAGGTGCCGCAGGATGTAAAACTGTCAGCAGGTCCGGGCGCCGGCAAACTCTGGCTGCGCTTCGAAAAGGTAAAAGGAGCCAGTAATTATGAAATACAGATAGCCTACGAGTTGCCTGATCTGCGATTGCCCGAGAGCGAAAGCGAGGAAGCACGAACTCAATTGCAGGGTATTAACAATGCAGATGATTATGCAGGCTTGAATATACCTGATTTTGAATGGAAAAATTATGATGTAACTTCAAAAATCAAATTCTTAATGTCAGGTTTAAACAGAGGCAGAAAAATTTGGGTAAGAGTAAGGGCTTTAGGCGCTATAAACAGCGACTGGAGCGACCCTGCTACCTATATCGTTGTTTAAAAAAAAATCTTGTGGATGATTAAACCTAACAGGTATTAAAGACCTGTTAGGTATTTTTTTTCATACCTTGTCTTTGACAGGATTGGAATAAATTGATAATTTTGAATTTAGGCAAAGCGTGGACGCTATACCTAACTAATACTAAAGAATTTAAGGAAGTTAATGTTAAATAATTAACATAAAAGTTTAAAAGATTTCATCTCTCACTGATTTAATCTTTTTCATCATAAAAAACAAGATATTAAAAGGTATAAGAGCAATTATTTTCCAGAAAAATTTATGAAAATAATAAGTATTGCATCTTTTATCATTAAGAATTTTTATTGCAAAAGCAGGATTTCCTGTTTTAATGTTTTTGGAAGCAAGCATAATAAGGTTACGGCTGATATAGTTGCTCACATCTTTAATCATATAATCAGGGACTTCATTATTATTGAGCTTATTTTGAAGCGATTTTATAAAGTATCTTTCATAATTAGGAATATATTTGAGACAGGTACGATTATCAGCATTTTCAAAATAAGTAGCTCCAATATACCAGGAAAAAGCAATCTTATAAAGTAAAGCGATTCTTGCCCACATATCCTTATCTTCACCGAGTTTCTCACCAACAGAGAAATAGCCCGCTTTGTTGAAAACATCTTTTCTAATGCAAATAGAAGATGAAGTAATCATCGGGTCTCCATATATCATACTCCTGAAATAATTAGGCAAAATAGTTCGTTTATCCTTAGGAATATGTTTGAAATGCGGAACCTGGATTTTATTATTTATCCTTACAATTTTATATGCTGTAACATAAGCACCTGCCTCCGGGAATTTTTCAATTAAAGCAGATATTTCCATTAAAAAATCTTTTTCCCACTCGTCGTCTGCATCCAAAAAAGCAACCAGGTCATATTTAGCAAAATTGATACCATTATTTCTTGCATTAGAAACTCCCGAATTAGGCTGCTGATAATATCTTATTCTTTCATCAGTATATTGTTTGACTATTTCAAATCCTTTGTCAGTAGAGCCATCATCTATTATCAATATCTCAAAGCTCTGAACACTCTGATTTAACACCGAATTAACAGCTCGCCTTATATGTCTTTCCTTGTTATATAAAGGTATTATTACTGAGAAAAAAGGATAGTTCATTTACTTCTTTTAATTATGAGTTATTAATTATTAAATGCTAACTATTATATTTATCAAATAGCAAAGTTTATAAATCAAAATTTTCAACTTTAACAGTGTTCTTTTTAAATATAGAAAGCAATAATTCTCTTTCGCTCTTTTTTATAATTATAAACCAAACTAAAGGTAAAAGCAATAAAGAAATTAAGGAGCAAAATGCTAAAAATAAAAACCAGTTGTCAACAGAAAAATAATAATTGATAATATAAGAAATAGCAAATATAAAAAAAGCTAAAAGCAAGCCTGGTAATAAAGGTTTTAGAAAAGTCATTTTATTGATTTTAATAATATGAGCCGAATAAATAGTGATAAAAAGAGTGCTTTTAAGAGTAAGTATAAGAGCACCGGCAAGAGCGACTCCGTAAATACCGAGTTGAGGAACTTTAGCCAGCAAAATAGCTAAAATTACATTAATAATACCAAGTGCGAGTGTTATAATAGCGGGGAAACGGACTTTATTACAGGCATTACTTATTGAGTAAAGAGGCTGAATACCAAGATTTATTATCAAATGACCTGTCATCAGCCAAAGAAGTGGAGTATATTTTATGTAATCCTGTCCTAACCAGATATTCAGAAAAGAAGAGCCAAAACCACAAAGCAGCCCAATAGGAAAAGCAAGCAATAAAGTCATAAACTTAACCGACCCTTTAGAAATATAAATTAATTTCTGAATTTCTTTTTTCGCATAACTTATATATACCATTGGTCCTGTAACTCTTGAGATAACAAAAGATAAATTTCTCAATAAAATACTCATCTGAAGAATAGCTGCATACTCACCTTGCAGATAAGCTCCAAAGATTATATTAATTAGAATTAAATCAATATTAACAAACAACATAGTCCCGAGTTGATTGATAACGAGCCATACACTCATCCCTGTCAGGCTTTTGTATTTGTCTTTATTATAATTTTTAAAATTTATTTTTAACTCGGGTGAGATTTTTTTGCTAATAAAAATACTTCCAACCAGCATTAATATAGCACCTGCAAAATAGGAATATCCTACCATTGTTAAAGAAGGAGTTAAAAATACGAGCAAAAGAATAACTACAACTGTCCTGAATACAATATTTAATATGTTAATTATATTACTTAAATCAAGCCTGTTTAAGGCATAAGTAGAAGCTGAAAAAGGATTGCTTATAACAGTTACAAGGAAAGACAAAATAACAAAGAAAAAAAGTATTTTTCCGTCATTTTTAATAAGATCCGGTATCTGGAAAATATAATCTGAAAAATAGGCTATTCCAAAAGCGACAGGAAGTAATATAACTATTAAAAGAACAGATATAACATTAGCAGTATTAAAGGTTTTATTCGCTTCAATAAAGTTCTTATTCTGTAATTCCATTGTCAGATATCTTGACACAGCAGAGTTAAGAGACAAAGTAATTATACTTGCATAATAGG
>JAGODS010000296.1 GCA_017998135.1 Bacteroidales bacterium | reverse complement strand
ATAATACCCTTATATTTATTGCCTCTTTTAACTTCTCTCTTTACAAACTTCATTGCATCCTCAACTACCCAGTGTATATCCTGCAAGTTATTAGCTATAGCAATCTCATTAGCCCAGTTGATAACTTGTTTGACCGAGTCCACGTGATAAACATCGGCTCCTGCTTTTTTGGCAACCATTGAAGCTATACCTGTATAAGCAAACAGATTAAGCACTTTAGGTCTAAGAGGAATTTTTATTTGAGCAATAAAATCGTGTATATAATTCCAGTTAGCAGCCTGCTCGGGAAAAATGCCTATATGCCCAAAAGAGGTCAATCCCAGCCTAAATTTAAGATTTAAACTTTTATATTTATAATTGATAAACCATTGCTGAGGGCAGTCTTTTCTTATCTGCCACTCCCCTTTTTCAAAATTATCTTCTTTATTACCTTTTTTTCTGATAAACCTTGCATTAAAAGATTTATCCCAGTCGTTTCGGCTGAGGCTTTTATCCCAGACAGCCTGCGGCTCCGGACGACTGAGTATTATTTTACCGAAGCGTTCAAGTTTTTCCTGTTCACCACTATCAATAAGTTCGTAATCCGCAAATTGAAAAGGTTCTAATAGTTTCATTCAAATTAATTGTATATTTGCAAAAATATAATTTTTATTCAAACCTGAACAATGAAAAAAATTAGCAGCGAACAAAATGAACTGGTAAAAAACATTATACGACTTAATAAAGCTGCCGAAAGAAAAGGCCAAAAACTGTTTATTATTGAAGGCAGGAAAGAAATTAGTCTGGCAGTCAAAGCAGGCTTTACAATAAATCATTTATTGTTTTATCCCGAATTAATATCTCAAAACAATATAGACGAATTTACAGGCAATACAAAGGAAATAATAGAAATAAACAAAGCCGTATTCTCTAAGCTGGCATATATGGACAACAGGGACGGCTTGATTGCAGTTGCGGAGATGAAAGATAAAAATATAAATTCCCTGATTTTACCTACCAATCCATTTGTACTCGTACTCGAAGCAATTGAGAAACCAGGCAACCTCGGGGCTATATTGCGCACTGCCGACGCTGCCAAAGTTGCGGCAGTTATTGTCTGTGATAACAAAACAGATATCTTTAACCCTAATGTAATACGCTCAAGCAGGGGAACTGTTTTCACTGTACAACTTGCAGTAAGCAACAGCAAAACCGTTTATTCCTGGTTAAAGAATAATAAGATAAAGATTTACTCTGCCAGCCTAAAAGCTGATAAAAATTATTATGATAATGATTTCAGGCAAAGCAGCTCCATTATATTAGGCACCGAAGCTGAGGGTTTATCAGAGTTCTGGCATAAGAATTCAGATGTATTGATAAAAATACCTATGCAGGGAGTAGCTGACTCGCTCAATGTGTCTGTTTCCGCTGCTATTATCAGCTTTGAAGCCATCAGACAAAGAATTAAATAAAATAATGTATATATAAGACCACTATAAAAAGTCTTTTTTCATTATATTTCAATTAATATAAATTTAAAAGCATTGATTTTTTTATTATAATTCTTTGTGCCATAGCGCCTTAACGGTAAAATTCCGTTAGGCGAAGCGTCCTCGCTTCGTTAGGATAAAGTTTGATTAATACATTTATTTTGATAATGTCTTATAAATCAATATTTTTAAATTTTCCCGTAAAGAATAAATGTCAATAGAAAAATTAGATACAATGAAATAAGTTTTTCCCATAATGGAATTAACCCAAATGTTTTTTTATGTAGTTATGAGCAACGGCTATGCCAATATCCCAATGTGATAATTTACCAAGCTATTGCTGAACTATTTCATTTAGCTTTCATCCCTATTATTATACGTGTCTTATTAGTGTTGTTACGATAAGTTTACGGATAGTTTAGGGATAGTCTTCGGATAGTTTAGGGATAGTAAATTGGTTTTTCTGGATTTTTTAATATATTATTATTTGTCTTTACTTTCCCGTTAAGCGAAGCGTCCACGCTTCGTCTTAGATTTATTTCCCTGTTTTTAAAATAAATTTTATAAAATTCTTTTTGCAGGTTTTATATAATATCAAATATTATGCCAAAACTGTGCCAAACGACTTAAATTAATCTCCTATAATTGTTAGTTGTCAAAAAAAAGAATTGTATAAAGCAATTTATTATTAAACGATTTTGAGCGGATAATATTATACTTTTATCTTTAGATTTAACATCCCTGAACTGCTATTTTTATTTTCAATATATAAGACTACTAAAAAGTCTAAAATTAATCAATATTTTCTTTAATCCTTTGATTATCAATAGCCCCTACCTTTAGGTAAGGATAAGTGGTTATTGATTTACAATAGATAACGCATTATTTTTCTTCGCTTAAACTCTGAAATATGGTGAGTTGAAAATTGCTGACTATAGAAAATAGATGGTCTATTATATCTGTTTGAATTTCTTCAAATTCAGCCCAGACAGGATTTTTAACAAAAGCCAAAATATTAAGAGGTAAACCTTTATCTGTCATCTGCTGGTAACGAATTATAATATATAACTCTTTGCTGATTTTAGGATGATTTTTAAGATATAACTCAATATATTTTCTAAATAAGAAAATATTTGTGTTTTTATCATCTGTTAATATTTTTTGGTTATTATCAATATAATCTTTTAATAAAGGAAATTTAGCAGACAAACTATTAAGCAATAAATCATCAGCAGGTTTAATGCTTCTCATATCAATAAAGAAACTACGGTTAATTCTCCTGACACCATTCTCACGCAGGCTTGCCCAATTAATAAAATTTTCAGAAACAAGGAAATAAGTAGGAATATAACTAATTGTTTTATCATCATTAATAATTTTTACAGTGCTTAAACTTATCTCAGCAACAGTGCCTTCCAGGTTCTTAGACTGCACCTGTATCCAGTCACCCGGCTTCACCATATTATTAGCAGAAAGATGAATGCTGGCAGTTAATCCAAGTAATGCATCTTTAAAAACAAGAAGAAGTACAGCCGCAATAGCTCCAAGACCCGCCAGTAAAACAAAAGGAGATTTATTTAGCAGTACGGAAAGTACTAACATTGCTGCAACAAAATAAAATATGATTTTAAAAACCTGTACATAACTTTTTATAGATTTAGTCTTAGAAACTTCAGTTCTAAGATATGCCTCATGCAAAGCATCAATAAAAGCATTTATAACAAGCAGTACAACAATAATCAAATAAATATAATTGAGTGAAATAACATATTTGATAAGGAAAGTATAATCAGATAATACTGTAGGAGCAGAAAAATATATTATTAAAGCAGGGATAATATGAGAGAGACGGTTAAATACACCTTTTTCATAAAGTATATCATCAAAATCATTAGAACTTCTAAGAACAATTTTTTTTACTATTTTTTTTATAATCTTTTTTGTAATAAAATTGGTAATAAGACTAAGCAGGTAAATCGCCACAATCCAGAAGGTTGCGCGGAAAAACATAATCTGCCCGGAAGAAAGCTTAAAATCATCAAGCCATTCGCGGATAAAAAGTAAACAACTTTCTAAATTCATAAAA
>JAGODS010000018.1 GCA_017998135.1 Bacteroidales bacterium | reverse complement strand
TTATTACGACCCGCCACCGCAAAATATTATACAGGGGGTTCTTTTTTAAAAACTTTAAAATATAATGCTTTTATCAATAATACTGGCATTGTTAATCCTGAAAAAAATTATTTAGGACAGTATTAGTTTTTAATTATTAAATTTATTTTTTTTAAATCAATTGAATAATCTTGATTTAATATTGCTTTAGCAAAAATTGTAAGAAATAAATATAATGCCTTTTGATTATCATTCTTTATGAGTATAAATTTATTTTTTAATACATTTAAAGCTTTATTATAATCATCTGTAATAATCAATAATTCAGCAAGATTTAAAATTGTATTAATATTGTCTGGAAATGCATTCATTGCTTTTTCATAATCAGAAATAGCATTTTTATAATCTTTTATATGAGTAAATGCAAAAGCGCGTAAAGAATAAGAATTATTTTGAAGGCTATCAATTTTGATAGCTTTTGAAAAATCAATGATAGCCTCATTATATTTAAACATCATCAAATAAATTTGTCCTCTTACAAAATAAGCTTCAGCATAATCTTCATAAATGTTAAAAATAGTATTTAAATCTTTAAATGCCTCATCATATTTTTCTAATAAGGAATAAACTTCTCCCCTTGCTAATAGAGCTTCTAACCATTTAGGTTTTATTTTTAAAGAATAATTCAAATCAATTAATGCTTCGTTATATTTATTTAGATACATATAATAAATAATACTTCTTGAATAATAACCTCCTTCCCAAGTAGGGTTTATATCAATTTCCTTATTTATCTCAATAAGAGCTTTATTATATAATTTTTTTTGGGAGTATATTTTGCTTAAATAAAAATGAGTAAAATATTTATCAGGTTCAATTGTATAAACTTTTGTTAATATTTTTATAGCTTCATCTAATTTTCCTTTTATATTTAAAATTACACCCTTTTTTAATAAAGCATCTACATGATTAGGATTTATAATAAGAGCTTTATTACAATCAGCAAGAGCTCTATCATATTCATTAGTATATAAGTACAAATCGCATCTTAATAAATATATTTTAATTAAGGATGGTTTTAGAGATAAAGCGTTTTCAATATCATTAAATGATTTATTTAAATCTTTAAATGCAAAATAAATTTTAGCTCTGTTATAATATGCATTTGCTAAAGAATCTTTTTCATTTTCGGGTATCAATTCTATAACTTTATCAATATTTATAAAAGCATCAATTAATTCTTTTGACTTATGGTATTGCTCATTGTAGTATTTCCAGTCTTGACCAAATGTTATAGACAAATAAAATGTTAGTATATTTAATAAAATTAAGTTTCTCATTTAGTTAAGATTATATTGTTAAGTTTATTAATTGAAATAAAAATATTATTTAGTATTTATTTATAATCTTTTTTGCAAATTTATTTTTTTCTTTTTAATTTGAATTATTTACAAATTATTTAAAAAGCAGATTTTGTTTAACCATTCTCTATATATCCCCAAAAATTTTCATCGCGTATATATTTTTTTTATTCATATTGCAGAATAAATATAATTAAACAGTAATTTTTTTCTTATTGCTTTATTTTATGCTCAATAAGATTTTTTTAAGAAATTTGCCTTTGTTTAGCTTTTGTTATATTATTTTTATTTTATTACATCTAAAAACTTTGTTTATTTAGCAAAATTCAGGTCTAATTTTTTTTGGTCAGTATAAGTTACGAATTATGAAGACATATTCAAAGAGCCGCAAAGAAAATGCAAATTAACTGTTGTAATTATTAATTCAAAATAGGATAGGAAAAATAAACAAAAACTTAAATACCGAAGTCGTCTAATGCTATGTTTTGTTTAGGGACGCCGAGATTATCGAGCATATTAAGGACAGCGGAGTTCATAACCGGCGGACCGCAGAGATAGAATTCAATTTCTTCGGGTTCGGGGTGTTTGCTGAGATAATTATCAAGCACGACCTGATGAATAAAACCTTTGTATCCGCTCCAGTTGTCTTCGGGTAAGGGTTCGGACAAAGCTATATTAAAATTGAAATTGGGAAAATCTTTTTCAATTTTATGGAATTCATCTTCGTAGAAAATCTCTCTGATGGAGCGTGCACCATACCAGTAGGAGACTTTACGATTAGTTTTAATTGTATGGAAAAGATGGAAGATGTGAGAGCGAAGAGGCGCCATACCAGCACCGCCGCCAATATAGACCATTTCGTTTTGAGTATTTTTGATATGGAAGTCGCCATAAGGACCAGAAACCATCACTTTATCGCCTGGTTTACGAGAGAATATATAGGATGAACAGATACCTGGATTTACTTTCATAAAGTCGTTTCCTGCTCTATCCCATGGAGGCGAGGCTATTCTTATGTTGAGTTTGATGATATTGCCTTCCGCAGGATGATTAGCCATTGAGTAAGCTCTGAATACAGGCTCGGGGTTTTTCATTTTAAGTTTCCACATATTGAATTTATCCCAGTCTTCACGGAATTTTTCTTCAATAAAAATATCTTTTTGATAATCAACCGAACATTTAGGTACATCAATCTGAATATAGCAGCCTGATTTAAAGTTAAGGGCTTCGCCTTCGGGAAGTTTGACTACAAACTCTTTGATAAAAGTAGCAACATTTTTGTTTGAAATAACTTCGCATTCCCATTTTTTAATGCCAAAAATTTCTTCAGGAATTAGAATTTTTAAATCCTGCCTAACTTTTACCTGACAACCGAGGCGCCAGTGGTCAGCTTGTTCTTTGCGAGAGAAAAAGCCTGTTTCGGTAGGTAATATTTCGCCTGCTCCCTCTAAAACCTGACATTTGCACATACCACAAGTGCCACCACCACCACAGGCTGAAGGCAGAAATAATTGTGATTCAGATAAAGTGCTCAACAGCGTAGAACCTCCATTGACTGTCAAATCCTTTTCATTGTTTATATTTATTTTAACTGGTCCTGATGGTACTAATTTGTTTCTTGCATATAGGAGTAATGCGATTAATAAAAAAATTACACCTAAAAAAATTACTACTGCTATTATTATTGTCCCTAATAAATTCATTGGTTATTTGTATATTATAAATTAATCATTCATCATTAAATTTTTATACCCATAAAACTCATAAAGGCAATGGCTAATAAGCCAGTGATAATAAAAGTAATACCAAGCCCACGTAAGGGAGGGGGTATATTAGAATACTTAATTTTTTCTCTGATAGCGGCAAGACAGATAATAGCGAGCCACCAGCCAATACCGGAGCCAAAAGCATAAATAGTTGTTTCAGCTAAACTGCCGTATTCTCTTTCCTGAACAAAAAGAGCGACACCAAGTATAGCGCAGTTAACTGCTATTAATGGAAGAAATATTCCGAGTGCATTATATAAACCAGGAGAGAATTTCTCAACAATCATTTCAACAAGCTGGACAATTGCGGCAATTACAGCTATAAAAATAATAAAACTAAGATAACTAAGGTCAAGAGTAGCAAAATCGCTGTTAATCCATTTAAGAGCGCCTGCTTTTAGAAAATAGGAATCAACAAGCCAGTTAATAGGAGCTGTTATTACAAGTACAAATATTACTGCCAGTCCAAGCCCCATTGATGTTTTAACGGTTTTAGATACGGCAAGATAGGAGCACATTCCGAGGAAATATGCAAATATCATATTGTCTATAAATATAGAGCGGACAAAGAGATTAAATAAGTTTTCCATATCTTTATTTAATTATTTATTTTCAATTAGTTCTTTATTCTTGCTTCTTTGATACCAGATAATCATTCCTATTATCAATAGAGCCATCGGAGGTAAAACCATCAATCCATTGTTTTCGTAACCGTATTTATAAAAAATATCAGGAATGATATTATATCCGAGAATTTTACCCGAGCCTAAAGTTTCTCTAAAAAAACCCACCATTACGAGTATCATTCCATAACCCAGTCCGTTGCTGATACCATCAATAAAAGAGGGTAGGGGTTTGTTAGCCATTGCAAAAGCTTCAAGTCGTCCCATAATAATACAGTTTGTGATAATAAGCCCTACAAAAACAGATAATTTCTTGCTTACATCGTACATATAAGCTTTAAGAAGCTGGTCAACAATAATGACGAGAGCTGCAATTACAGTAAGCTGAACAATAATCCTAATGCGGGGAGGAATGGTATTGCGTATAGAAGAGATTATGAGATTTGAAAAACCTGTAACTATAGTTACGGATAAAGCCATAACTAAGGCAGGTTTAATTTGTACAGTAACAGCCAGGGCTGAGCAGATGCCAAGTACCTGTACTGTAATAGGGTTGTTTTTAACCAAAAATGTTTTAACCTGCCTGAGGTTTATTGATGCTAATAAGTTTTTGTCGTTACTCATATTTCGTTAATAATTTAATGTTTTTGTAAACCGGATAGTTAAAAAAACTGTCCTGGTAATAATAAATTATAATTTAAGTCTTTTCTTAAAATAAGCTTTATAGTCCGATAATGTATTAATAAGCATATCAGACAAACCATTACTGGTTATTGTACCTCCAGAAATTGCATCTACACCGTGAATATCATCATCAGCAGCTCCTCCTTTAATTGTTTTTACAGATGTAAGAGAGCTGTCTTTAGCAAATATTTGTTTACCAAAGAATTGCTTTCTAAATTCAAGAGTATTAATTTCAGCACCTAAGCCGGGGGTCTCGCCTTTGTGGTCAAACATAGCCCCATAAATAGTATTGAAATCTTGTTTGAAAGAAATATAGCCCCAGATAGGACCCCATAGACCTTTGCCACGTAAAGGAACAACAAAATATTTGTTGCTGTCTAAGCCTTCGCAGACATAAACGGGCAGGAAACGATCTGCAGGTTTCTTTTTCAATTCATAATAAAGGTCTATATTAAAAGCGTTAATGTTTTTTACTTCATCACCTTTATTATTAATGACAAAAGTGTTTTTGAAATATTTTTCATACAACAGTTCTGCATTTTTTACATCAGAATCAATATTAACAGAGGTTAGAATGTTTTGCATTTTTTCAATCCTAATGTTTCTTTCCTGAAGAGGTTTAAGTCCGATGGCGACAATAGTAAGCGTGATAGCTACTATAGTAACCATTACTATTGAATAAATAAATATATACCTGTTGCTAAAAGTAGTAGCCATAAATGATTATTTATTAACAATTATAAAATTTAAAAAGGACATTTAAAATTAAGCATTTTTAATTAATCTTTTTTTCCTTTTATTAATATGCGCTTGAATGACGAAATGGTCTATCAGCGGAGCAAAAGCGTTCATTAGCAGGATTGCGAGCATCATACCTTCAGGGTAAGCAGGATTGAAAACCCTTATCATAATAGCAAGCATACCTATCAGAAAGCCGTATATATATTTTCCTCTGTTAGTCTGTGAGGCAGTAACGGGGTCTGTAGCCATAAAAACGGCGCCAAACATAAAGCCCCCGAGCAATAAATGTGTTACAGGGTCTATTTTCATATAAGGATTAACAGCGAAAATATTAAAGATTAATGACATAATAACACCGCCGGCAAAGACAGAGAGCATAGTACGCCAGCAGCCAATACCTGTTATCAAAAGAATTGCCGCACCTATTAGAATCGCTAATTTTGAAGTCTCGCCTATTGAGCCGGGAATAGTACCGATAAACAAACTTAAATTATCAGGTAATTCTTTATAACTGGCAGCTAAAGACAGGGGAGTAGCGCCGCTGAAGCCTTCTATTATACCTTCAGCTTTATCAAGACCTGCTGTCCAGGGCAGGTCGCCTGATATATGCGATGGATATGCAAAGAAGATAAAAGCTCTTGCAAGCAAAGCAGGATTAAAGATATTCATACCCGTCCCTCCAAAAACTTCTTTTCCTAAAATAACAGCGAAAACAGTAGCGATAGCAACCATCCACAGCGGAATATTAACAGGCATAATAAGAGGAATAAGCATACCGCTGACTAAGAAGCCTTCATTAACCTCGTGACCTCTTATTTGAGCTGCAATAAATTCAACACCTAATCCGGATATGTAAGAAACTGCAATAATGGGAATAACTTTAAGAAAACCAAACCAGAACTGCGGAAAAAGCTCTATGGTATTATTCCCGGTTGCAAGCCAGTGTTGATAACCTACGTTCCACATACCGAATAAAAGGCAGGGTAGGAGGGCTATTATTACAACGCTCATAGTCCTCTTCATATCAATACTGTCTCTGATATGACTGCCCTTGCCTGTTACTTTATCAGGTACAAATAAGAAAGTCTCAAAAGCGTCAAAGGTAGATTGAAGTTTCTCAAATCTCCCTCCTTTCTGAAAACCAGGTTTTATTTTATTTAAATAATTACGTATAAATTTCATTTTTTAATTATGAATTAACAATTATCAATTAGCACATTAGCAGATTAGCACATTATCCTTCTTCTTTTATCATTAAATCAAGACCTTTACGAATTATTTCCTGTAAGTCGCTTTTAGAAGGGCAGACATATTCGCAGAGAGCGAAATCTTCTTCATCCACCTCGTAAATACCGAGATTTTCCATAGCATCAATATCTTCGGCAAGTATAGCTTTAATGAGATATAAAGGATAAATATCCATAGGAAGTACTTTTTCATATAAGCCTGTGATAACAAAAGCCCTATGCCCTCCATGAAGATTTGTGTCAAAGTCGTAATGTTTGCGAGGAATCAGTTTGGATAAAAAGGTTTTAGAGAAGCTAAATTTGTCTATTCCCGGCATTGCCCAACCAGCAAATTCATAATATTTACCTTCTTTAATGACTGTAATTTGATTAGCATAAGCCCCTATAAAACCGGTTTTCTCTATTTTAGTCCCTGTAAGTACATTGCCGCTTATATATCTTAAATCGCCCTCTTCTGTATTATTTATAATAAGTTCATCTATGCAGGCGCCTGAATAAACATTGTAATAAGCGGGGTTTTTTATGCAGGGACCTGTGAGTGCAATAGTCTTACTAAAGTCAAGCACTTTATCAGTAAATAGTTTGCCTATAATGATTAAATCAGTTGCATCTGTAAACCACAGTTTTTCTCCTTTGTTTACAGGGTTAATATGATGAATCTGAACTCCAATGTTACCTGAAGGATGAGGACCTGAAAATAATTTTATTTCAGTGTTTTTTAAGTGATTATAATTTAAAGTATTATTGAGTTTTTGGTGTAGTGAATAGTAAACATTGCCTTCTGTAAGTTTTTTCAATATATCTATACCTTTCTGGAGGTATTGAAATTTGTCTTTTAAAATAAAATCATAATCAGGAGCAAGAGGCGCTGTATCAAAGCCTTTAATAAAGATAGCTTTTGGTTTATCTTCAGGTTTGGCTATTATTGAGTAAGGTCTTTGTCGGATATATTGCCATAGACCTGTTTTTAATAATGTTTCAGTAATACTCTCTTTACTGCTTTCGTCAATATTGAATGCGGGAGCGACTGAATGCAGGTCTTTATCAGTCTTAACAATGATTTCCTTAATTGCTCTTTTTTCACCTCTTACGATTTCGCTTATTATACCATTTACAGGCGATACAAAGAGTAAACGATTGTCATTTTTATCATAAAACAAAGTTGAGCCTGTAGTAACAGTGTCGCCCTCACTGACAACAAGTTTAGGCAAAATATGCAGGAAATCATAAGGCTTTATCGCATAAGTCTGAGGAGCTTTGCCGCTGCTTATGCGCTTCTCTGCAATACCATCCAACTTAATGTCAAACCCTTTTTTGATTTTTATTATATTATTCATCAATTATCAAATTAATGCCCGCAAAAATATATATTTTTTAAGTAATCAATATTTATTTATGAATTATTAATAATTGAGAATTTATGAACTATAAATAGGTAATTAGTACCTGTTATTGAGTAATTAGTGTGCATCCATAAACTAAAAAAAATTAAAAATCATTTACCGCAAAGCCCTCAAAGTCAATCGCAAAGAAACGCAAAGAAAATTCAAAACCGACTTTATGGATGGACACTAATTAGTATTCAAAATAAGCGAAGAAGGCTGATATATATGGAAACAAACTTATTATTTATCAGGGATTTTGGATTGTATCCAGTTCATAATGTAATTTTTCCCATTTAAGAAGCGAATCTGCGAGTTGGGATTTTAAAGTTTCGTAATTTTGAAAAATATCGGGTTTGTTGATAATATCTTTGAACTGGTCCGGGTTTGCAAGAGCTTTGTCTATTAAAGAAATTTCATTTTCAGTTAGTTCAATAAAAGCTTCCAATTTGGCAATTTCTTTATTAATACGTCTTAAATCGCGTTCAAAAATTTTTCGTTTTTCACGTTCTAATTGCTCAGAAGAGGGTTGTTTATCTTTAATAGCAGTAATTTTAAGAGAAGAATTGCTTTCAAGACTTTTAAGAGATTGAAGTTTACGATTTTCGAGAAAATCAAATATATCTCCGATAAACTCTTTAATGTTTTTGTTTTTAATTTCAAAAATTCTGTCAGTCAACCCGCAGAGGAAATCTCTGTCGTGAGAGACTAAAATCAGAGTTCCGTCATATTTAATCAAAGCATTTTTAAGAATGTCCTTTGAAAGCATATCAAGATGATTAGTAGGTTCATCAAGTATAAGTAGGTTAACGGGAGCCAGGAGTAGTTTTGCCAGAGCGAGTCTTGCTTTTTCGCCTCCTGAAAGGACCTTAACTTTTTTATCAATAGTATCACCGCTAAAGAGGAAAGAACCAAGTATAGCTCTGATGCTTTTTCTGATTTCACCGACAGCGATGTCGTCAATGGTTTCAAAAACAGTTTTATCAGGATTAAGTAAGTCGGATTGATTTTGGGCATAATATCCAATATTAACATTATGACCAAGTTTAAGTAAACCACTATGTTCAATTTGGCTTGTAATAATTTTGGTAAGAGTCGTTTTACCTTCACCGTTTCTTCCTACAAAAGCGATTTTTTCTCCTTTACTGATAATAAAATTCAAATCCTGAAGAATAGATTTATTATTGTAAGATTTAGAAATGTTTTTAGCTTCAATAACAATTTTACCTGAATGGGGAGCAGGCGGGAAAAGAAAATGGATAGCAGCTTTATCTGTTTCTTCTACTTTAATAATATCCATTTTTTCTAATTTTTTAATACGCGACTGAACTTGTCTTGCTTTGGTAGATTTATAACGGAAGCGGCTAATAAAATTTTCTATGGCTTCAATTTCTTTTTGTTGATTATTATAAGAAGCAAGCTGGAGTTCAACTCTTTCTTCCCGCATATTAATATATGTAGAGTAATTGCCCTCATAGTCGTATATTTTACCTAAAGATATTTCAATGGTTCGTTTTGTTATATTATCAAGGAAAGTTCTGTCGTGCGAAACAACAATTACGGCGCCATTATAATTAATAAGGTAATCTTCTAACCATTGTATTGATTCAATGTCAAGATGGTTTGTAGGCTCATCCAGCAGTATAAGCTGTGGTTTCTGAAGCAGAATTTTAGCAAGTTCAATTCTCATCTGCCATCCGCTTGAAAACTCATTCACAGGACGGCTAAATTCCTGTTCTGTGAAGCCTAAGCCCTTAAGAACTTTTTCAGTTTCCGCATATATAGTAGCAGCTCCCGAAATGTTATGTAATTCATTTGCTTCGGTCAATTTATTGATTATAGCGAGGTATTCATCGCTATGATAATCAGAGCGAAGGGAGAGTTCGTCAGTATAATTTTTTATTTTATTTTCCAGTTTTATAATGTCTTCAAAAGCATAAAGTGTTTCTTCAAGAACATTTTTTTTCATATTAGTAATAAGTTCCTGAGGAAGAAAACCTATTTTGAAATCTTTTGGGATAACTACAACACCTTTATCAGGTTCATTAATACCTTTAATGATACGTAGGAGTGAAGTTTTACCTGCACCGTTTTTGCCAACCAGACCAATTCTGTCTTTCTCGTTAATAATAAATGATATATCGTTAAAAAGCGGTATGCCAGAAAAACTAATAGAAAGATTGTTTATAGAAAGCATTATAGTTAAAAAAGTTTGCAAAAGTATTAATTGAAATGGAAATACACTTCAATATAGAAAGAAATGATAAATGATAAATGAAAAATTATTTTTTCCCGATAAGGTCAGAGATATTTGTGGAAAGGGATAGATAGTTAGGAGAGCCTGCAAGATGATAAGTTGAGCGGGCATAATTAAGATTGAATTTTGAAATCTTAATACCGCAACCCCAGGCTAAACCAACAGTGGAAATTTTTGAAGGTACACGCATTTCCTTACGTCGCTGATAATTATAACTGAGTTGGAAATTGAAAAATTTTAAGGGAATAAATTCTATACCGACTACAAAATGTCTTAAAAATTTGTCTGCATTTTTAGCTACATTATTTTTATATGTAATTTCATTAGTAAGTGGGTCAGTATTAGGGTCAGGATCATCAGGGTCATCATAAGTAAGGTTGAATTTTTCTATATGATTATATAGAATATTAAGTCTGAGAGGTACATGTTGAAAGCGTTTAGAAAGGCCTGCCTGAATTTCAAAAGGTAAAGCTTCGTTAGCTTCAGAATAATATTTAACTTGTCTGCCAATATTTTTGGCTATTAATACGGCAGTAAAATTATTATTTTTGTTAAAATATGTTCCTGCGATATCAACAGTAATTCCATAAGATTTGTAATCTTCAAGGTATGACATAATACTTTTTAAATTGGCTCCTATGCTGAATGAAGAGTCTAATTTTCTGCCCCATCCAAGAGTAACAGCATATTCTTTACTGCTGAAAGTCCCTAAAATATTGCCTGCATTATCTGTTCTGTCAAATGAGCCGTAATCAATAAATTGTATATTTCCTGCAAAACTGCCATATTTATTAAAGGTTTTAGAATAACTAATCAATCCTGAATTTATATCTGAGAAATAATCAATAAAGCAAAATCCGAGTTTGTTATCCATTCCTTTACTTATAATTGAAGGATTAGATAGAGCCAGCATAATGTCATCATCGCTGACGGGGATGAAATCGCTGCCTAATCCGAGAATACGCGGGGAAGTTGCAAGATTTAAAAATTTATATGTTCCTTTATTGCCAATCTGTGAATAAGTATTGACTGACAAAAAGAATAAGCTTATGTATATTAATATTTTTTCTTTCACAATTTAACAAAACGCTATTTTATTTATTAAATTGTAAATATATTAATTTTTTATTCTTATAGATAAGGCAAAGTAAAAATTATTAATTTTGTCGCCCATTTAATATTAGCTTTTATATGAAATTTCTTAAGTTTTTTATTACAGTTTTAATAATAATTGTATTTAATAGTTGTAGTCGTATTAATCTGTTTACTGAAAGCAGATATGATTATTTGAATAAAGTGGCAGTTAATACTAAAAAGGATACTGTAAAATTAAATGAAATATTAACCATTACAAAGGAAAATGAATATAGAAAAGATAGTATAGCAGGTGAAAATGCGGTAATTAATAGTAATGATAAGAAAAATAACAGTTTAAAAGCAAGGGAGAATTTAAAAGAGGTTCTTACAAAAGCAGGGAATAATTTTAAACATAGTAATCTTGCTGAAAATAAAAGTCAGACATACAAAAACAGCTCAGAACTTATACAAAAAAAACAAGCAAAAATAATGAAAAAGATAGGGGACAAATTAGGAATTATTAATCCTGACGCGCAGGAATTATTATTATGGTTATTAGTAATTCTGCTTGCAATATTAATTTTAGTTTTATTAAAACCTTTGATTATAACCCTTTTTATAATAGTTTTAATAGCTATTCTGATTTTGGCAGCTATACATTTTTTATTATAAGGGCATCTCTAAATACTAATTTTTTAACACAAAGAGCACAAAGGACTACTACTAAGAACACAATAAAATCAAGACTAATTTTTTAACACAAAGAGCACAAAGGACTACCACTAAGAACACAATAAAATCAAGACTTTTTTTTAACACAAAGAGCACAAAGGACTACCACTAAGAACACAATAAAATCAAGACTTTGTGAACTTCGATTTATCTTTGTGAATCTTTGTGGTTAAGTGATTTATAGAGTTATTAGAGATGTTCATAAATAATAGCAGATAAAACTTTAAAAGTATATAGAAAAAAAGTTTCTGAATCAATCAGGGATATTAATAATTCTGATTAATTAGATTCAATAATTTTGAATAGTTCATCAAGTTTAGGAGTTAGAATAATTTCAGTTCTGCGGTTTTTAGCTTTGCCTTCCGAAGTTGAGTTAGATTCAACAGGCGCATACTCACTTCTACCTGCTGCAGTAATTCTTTTAGGGTCTATTTTAGCATTTGCAATAATAATTTTAGCAATGGCAGTAGCCCGCATAACGCTTAAATCCCAGTTGTCTTTAAGTTGTCCTGCCCCTTTGTATGTAACATTGTCAGTATGTCCTTCCACCAAAATATTAACATCAGCATTTGTTTCTAAAAGCTTAGCAAGTTTTTTGAGCGCTTCAACGCCTCTTGTATTAACAGCAAAACTACCTGAAGGGAATAACAGATTTTCCTCCATAGAGACATAAATTTTACCATTTTTTTGGTATATAGTAAGGCCGTTGTTTTCAAAGCCAAGTAAGGCGTCAATGACTTTAGCCTTTAAGGCTTTTACAATGGAATCTTTTTTATTTAAAATGGATTGCAGCTCTTCAAGTTTTTTTTGTTTTTCTTTCATATTGCTTTGCATAAGGGTCAGTTGATTATTAAGATCATTAAGTTTATTTTCTTTGTTTTGCAAATCTGTTTCCAATTTTTTGAGGGATTCTTCTCTTTTAAAGAGGTCTTCTTTGGCAGCCTGAAGTTCGGTTAATATTTTTTTTGTATCCTCATAATTACCTGTTTTTTGTTTCTCAAATTTATCAATAAGTTGATTATTCAAATCATTGATTTTTTCGTATTGTTTTTGTATTCTTTTAGAAGAAGCAATTAAAGTGGCAGTATCTTTTTTTAATTGGCTTATTTTTTTATTTATTTCATTAATATTGTCTTGCAGTTCTTTGATAGTGTTTTCGTTTTGTTTATTTAACAGGCTAAGGTCTGCATATTCTTTTTCACATTTGATTCTATTGGCTTTTTCCCTGTCAAATTTTTTCATAGAAACACAGGAAAATAAAAAGAATAAAGAAATTATTAAGAAAATGATTTTTGAAGAAACTAAATTTTTCATATATAACATATTAATTAATTGATTATAAAATTAAAACTATTTTTATTAAAAATCTGCAATTAGAGAAATGGGACAATGGTCGGAATGAACTGCATCAGAATAAATAGCGGCGTTTTGCATAATGTCTTTAATGTTTTCTGAAATCATAATATAATCAATACGCCAGCCTAAGTTACGTTCTCTTGCATTAGTTCTGTAACTCCACCAAGTGTAGTTATGTGGTTCTTTGTTGAAATGTCTGAAACTATCAATAAATCCGCTTTTCATAAATTTATCTATCCATTCTCTTTCTTCGGGCAAAAAACCTGAATTACCTGCATTGCCAATAGGGTCGTGAATGTCAATCGGCTTATGACAGATGTTAAAATCACCTGTAATTATGAGGTTAGGTCTTATCTCCTTTAAATCTTTTATATAATTATTAAAGTCTTCCAGCCATTGCATTTTGAAAGCTTGTCTGACTGCCCCCATAGAACCAGAAGGATGATAGACATTAAGAATTGAAATATCACCATAGTCAGCTCTTATAACTCTTCCTTCTTTATCATATATATCAATTCCCATACCGTATTCAATATTGTCAGGCTTTTGTTTTAATAGAAAACTTACACCGCTATAGCCTTTTTTTTCAGCAGAAAACCAATAGCTGTGATAACCGGCAGATTCGATTTCATCAACAGGCAATTGTTCGGGTTGGGCTTTGGTTTCCTGTAAACAAATAATATCTGCTTTTGATTGTTTGAACCAATTAAGCAAATCTTTTTTAATAGCAGCACGCAAACCGTTTACATTATATGAGATAATTTTTTTCATTTAAAGAGATAATTGATTTTTTAACATTGATGTTCGTCTCTTAATAAGTCATTAATAGTTTTAACAGGATTAAAAGTTATAAGAGGCACTTCAATAAAAATAGTAATCCAATCAGACATAGCGCCATTCCATAAGCCCGGTAATTCTTGTACCTTAATTTCTTTACCATCCTTTGATTTGACAGAAATAAAGCCAGTTTCAGGGTCAATAAATTCAGTGAGGTCAAATTTATCACCTTTATAATTTCTAACATAACAAGCTATATCAACCGGATTAAAATGAGAGGATTGTTTGAATATTTTTGCTTGTTTTTTATTATCTAAATCAATTTGAGAAGTTTCTATAATTTGTAAGGTAATGGCGCCGCTTTTTTCTTTAATCCAAAATGGACCGCCACCGGGTTCGCCTGTATTTCTAACCATTCCGCAAATCCTGATAGGACGATTAAGGAGATAGTATAGATAATTGGTTTTATTTACTTTATTATAAGAATAATAATATTTATCTATTTTAATAAAAAGTGAATTTTCTGTAAAATCTTCTATTTCAGTTAGTTTTTCATCATCAAGTTTGTTGTCTTCAAGCATTTCAAGATATTCAGCAAGTTTTTGTTGTTGTTTAATAAGAAAGCCGCCTAATACTTTTTTATAAATATAGGATTCTTTTTTTAGTTTATCAGGAGTAATATTATCAATGTTTTTAATGAAAATAATATCAGAATCACAATCATTAAGATTTTCAATAAGGGCGCCGTGTCCTCCAGGTCTAAAGACTAATTTACCATCTTTATCCCGTAATGGATTATAATTCAAATCAACTGCCAGTATATCAGTATATGGCTTTTGAACAGAGATATCTATTTTATAGGTAACATTAAGTTGTTTTTCAATTTGGTCTTTAATAGTAAAAATAGTATCTTTGAATAAATTATAAAAGTCATCAGCAATTGTAAAATGTATATCAATATTATTATCATTGTTTTTGCAGTAGTAGGCTGCTTCAATAAGATGTTCTTCCATTGAGGTTCTGGAAAAGTCTGAATATTTATGAAATTTAATAAGAGCTTTCGGAAGTTTTGAATAATTCAGACCCTTTTCAAAAAGAAGGTAGGTGAGTATGGTTTTATAATCTTTTTTTAAGAGTAATTGATTTAAATCAAGTTTGTCTTTTTTTAATAAAAGATTAAGGTCGTCATAAAAAGCGAAAAATTTAAGGTTATCAAAAAATTCTTGAACAGGTTTTGGGAGAGTTTCAGTAAGATCATCATTTTCATAAAAAGCTATAAGATCTTTAAACATACGCGTAGCGGCACCTGAAGCAGGTATAAATGTAGTAGTCTTATAATTATATATTTCTTTATCATATAATTTACTTAAATTTTGAATTTCCGGTTTACGAAAGCGTATTATACCATTTCCTATTGTAGCAGGCTCAATAAGCCTAATATATGGAAACCCTTTACGAAAGTTTTCTAATTGTTTTTCAACGGTTTTAAGCTCAATATTTTTATCTTTAATTTGTTGAATATCTTCTTTTGTGAACATTGTTTTATGTTTTGTATAAAATAATATATTTATGTGTTTTTAATATTTTTAATTTCAATTTCAATACAAAAGGCTTTATTATTACTTGCAGGTTGTAATTTTTTTTTATTGGTATTTCTTATACTTTTAAATTTGTTTCTTAAAAAATTTAAAACTTTTTCAGGCAAAACAAAATTATGACCATATATATGGCTTGACCCGCCGGCATTTATAGTGTAAAAAGCATTTCTTTCAAAAAACAGATTGATAGATTTTGAATGATTGGCGAACTGGTTCAGATTTTCAGAAATATAAAATTTATCATCAGGTAAATGTAAATCTTCATTTAATAAATCGGAATTTAGATTTTTTTCATCATAATCTATATAAAAAATAAAGATTTTAAATTCTTCAACTTCTTCAATAAAATATTTAATTTTTTTAAGTTCTTCAGCGAAACTATCCATAAGCAATTTAATATAAAATAAATACCAAAATTAGTAATAATATTTAGGTGCAAAGATAATTAATTATAAACACGAAGAAATCTTCCGTCATAAGCAGTATGGTATCTGTATAAGGCTGTTTTTGCGGCTGAGTTAGGGTCAGGCGAACCATCTAATATTAAAAATTTGGATTTACAGGAACTGTCCTGAGCATACAAAGCGCTTTTATCAACTTCAATTCTTTGACAACTATCAGATTTTAAAGTACATGTTCTGCTATAAGCATTAAATTCAGAATCTGATATCCTATATATTAATATTCCGTTTTTTCCACCTGTTACATAACACCAGCCTCCAATATGGTTAATTCCCGTATATTGTGCTGAATTCAAATCTAAATAAAAATCAACATAAGTTTCTGTTGAATTATTTTTATCTTTGTCTTTTTTACAGGCAGAACCTGTAAGAAATAATATTATGATAATAAACAGTTTGTATAAGAATTTTTTTTTCATATTTTATATAAACGGGTTAGTGGAAACTTTGTTTTGCATTTATAAAATATAATATCAACAATTAGCGTTTTTTGTTAATGAATGGCAAAATTATAAAATTTTTTATTATTTCTTTAATTGCATTTTTACCAGTTCTTGTTAATTCACAGGATAATAGCAGGAAAAACAAAAAGAGAATTAAAGAACTGGAAAACAAAAAAGAAGAAAGAAAGCAACAAGCTGAAGAAAGTTATCGTAAAGCTATTAAGCAACATTTAGAAAATCAAAGCCCACAAACCCGGCGTATGATGAAACAAACTCTCCGTAAATCTTTGAGATTAAGCGAAAATCGTAATGAGTTTTTTATTAAACGCTGGTTTAATAATATTAATTTCAGTAAAAAGAAAAAGAAAAATAAAGAAAGACAAAATTCTAATCCCTATTTGAAAACCTGAAAATGATATAATTGAAAATTTCTATTCTCCTATCTAAAGATAGGGGCTATTAGATAGGGGCTATT
>JAGODS010000295.1 GCA_017998135.1 Bacteroidales bacterium | reverse complement strand
TCCATAAATTTTGTATTTAGTTTATATCTTAATAACGTATAGAGTTAGAAAAGGGTTACAGTTTTTATTATAAATATTTTACGTTTTTTTTAAACAGGGATGTATTCTAAATAATTAATATGCTTAACATAATATCTAATTTGCATAGAAATTATTTATTATTGCTAAGTAACTCTATGTAATAATTTTAAAATTTTCAAAAATTATATATACATACTAATAATTGGTTTTGGAATTTTATTTATTTTTGCTGACTAAATAATAAAGATGAAACTTGATGAAATAACAGCTTACCTTGAAAGTTTATTTCCTCTGGATTTGCAGGAAAGTTATGATAATTCGGGGTTGATTATCGGTTCGCCTTTTGATGAGATAAACAAGGTTTTAATTGCTCTTGACATAACTGATGAGATTATTGAAGAGGCATTGGAAAATAAATGTGAGTTGATTATCGCCCATCACCCACTTATATTCGGTAAAGGAATTACTAAGCTTAATACAGACTCTGTAAATGGAGGAATTATTAAAAAAGCTATTCAGAATAATATATCAATATATGCAATTCATACTAATCTTGATAATTCGTTAAAAGGGCTAAATTATTATCTTGCTTCCAGGATTGGTTTAAACAATATAAAGATTTTGTCTCCGGAAGATGGAATTTTAATGAAATTAGTTAGTTTTTGTCCTACAGATAAGGCAGAAGAAGTAAGGCAAGCTTTATTTGCAGCAGGAGCAGGTAATATCGGAAATTATGATTGTTGTAGTTTTAATATAGCTGGGCAGGGTACCTTTAGAGGAGGCGAAAATACTAATCCTTACGTAGGAGAGAAAGGGAAACTGCATTTTGAGAATGAGATTCGCATTGAAACTATTTTTCCGTCTTTTATTCAGGGAAGGGTTGTAAATGCTCTCTTAAGGTCGCATCCATACGAAGAAGTGGCTTATGATTTATATCCGCTGGCAAACAGGTTTAGTAAAGCAGGCTCAGGTATTGTCGGCGAACTTAATAAAGAAGAAGATGTTTTATTATTTATGAATAAACTGAAAGAGATTTTTGATATTAAGATTATTAGACACAGCAAAATATATAAACCAACAATAAAAAAGGTGGCAATATGCTCAGGCTCCGGGGCTTTTCTGATTAATAAAGCAATTGCTGTCGATGCAGATATTTTTATTACTGCAGATTTAAAATATCACGATTTTTTTAATACTGAAAAAAAAATAATTATTGCTGATATCGGGCATTATGAGAGCGAAATTTTTGTTAAAGATGTTTTATTTGAACTCCTTTATGAAAAATTTCCTAATTTTGCCGTTTTATTATCTAAATTAAATTCTAATCCTGTTTATTATTTTTAAATATTTCAATTATGACAATAAAAAGTAAAAGCACTAAAGCGGAAACTAATACTAAACCTGCAACTGCAGCTAAAACTGTTAAAAAATCAGACTCTGTCAAAGTAGTTAGTAAAGATTCGACCAAGAAAACTATTAAAGAAAAAAATGTTAAAGCTAATATGTTAAAAGAAAAAGCGCGGGTAACCAATAATTTCACAACTGAGATTTCAATTCCTCATTTACCTGTTTTCAATATTAAAGATAAGGCAAATGCTTCTATTGAGGATAAATTGTTGATATTATATTCTATTCAAATGATAGATTCCGAAATTGACAGGATAAATATAATGAAAGGCGAACTGCCTCTTGAAGTGGAAGATATTGAAGATGAAATTGTCGGACTTACTACAAGAATAGAAAAAAATAATGCTGAAGTGCAGGAACTGGAAAATCAGGTTAACCTTAAAAAGAATAAAATTAAAGAATCAAAGGCATTAATAAAAAAGTATGAGACCCAACTCCAGAATGTCAGAAATAACAGGGAATATGAATCGCTTACAAAAGAAATTGAATACCAGAACTTAGATATCAAATATGAAGAAAAGAAAATTAATGAGTTTAAACTGATGATAGATAGCAAAAATGAAGCTATTCAGAGCGCTGAAAAAGAACTGGCTGACAAAAAAGAAGAAGTTAATAATAAGAAGAAAGAACTCAATGAAATTACTTCCGAGAATATTGATAAGATGAATAAGCTTTCTGATATGTCTATTGATTATCAGAAGTTATTAGATGAAAGGTTGCTTTCTGCTTATATTAAAATAAGAAAAAATGCAAAAAATGGTCTCTCTATTGTTAAGATTCAGAGGGATTCCTGCGGCGGATGCTTTAATAAAATACCCCCTCAGAGGCAGTTGGAAATTAAAATGCACAAAAAAATTATTGTCTGCGAGTATTGCGGTAGAATTTTAATTGACGATTCTATCTCGGAAAAGCTTAATTCTATAGAAAATTAAAATTCCCTATAAATACAATTATACCCCGAAGGGGTGTTAGGATGGTAGTCCTGTAGGCTGGCAGGAATGTTTTTATATCTTTATATTTTAATTTATTTGAAAATTATCAAATATTTTTTTTATTATCGGGTAAAGTATTTTTTTTCTTCCCTTTTCCTTATATCTCCGATTTTATTAATAGCTAATTTTGATTTTAATGCTAATTGTCAAAATGCGTTTACTGAAATTTTCAGTCTTAGGTTTAAACAGGCTAAAATCTTATTAGAAAATGAAAAAAAGCTCAGTCCTTCAAACAAAATCACACTTTATTTAGAGAATTATATCGATGTTTTGTCAATATTGATAAGTGAGGATAAAATACTGTATGATAAACTTAAACATAATAAAACTGAAAGAATAAATAGTATTTTAAGCGATAAAGATGTTAATTCTCCATATTATAATTTATGTCAGGCAGAGATTAATTTTCAATGGGCTTTAGCGAGTATTAAGTTTAAGGATTATTTTGCCGCTGCTAACGAAGTTAATAAAGCCTATAAACTATTAACATTGAATAATAAGTTATATCCTGCGTTTTATCCTAATCTCAAATATCTTGGTTTGTTGCATATACTTATAGGCTCAGTACCTGATGATTATCAATGGATATTAAAGATATTAAAATTCAGGGGAAAATTATCTGAAGGTATTAAGGAAATGGAAAGGCTTTCTCAATTGAGTAAAACCAACCCTGCTTATCATCATCTTTTTATTGAAAATTCTGTTTATCTGTCGTATATTTATATAAATTTTAATAATGAAAAGGAAAAGCTAAATCAATTAGAAGAAACTGTTTTTAAAGATTCCCTTTTTAAACCTTTGTTAAAGACTCCGCTTATTGCATATTGTAGGGCAAATATTGCAGTTAATACAGGACATAATGACTTTGCAATTAAAATTTTATCCGAATTAAATTATAAAAATATTAATTTTTTCCCTTTTTACTATTTGGATTATTTTAAAGGTTTAGTCAAGTTAAACAGGCTTGACAGAGATGCGGATGTTTATTTATTGAATTTTCTTAATAACTATAAAGGGAAAAATTATCTAAAAGCCGCCTGCCAGAAATTAGCCTGGTTTTATTTGATAAATGATGATAAAGAAGGATATTTGGAAAATATAAATAAGATTGGTGTTTTAGGTGAAAACAATGTTGATGAGGATAAACAGGCATATAGAGAATACTTGTCTAAAGA
>JAGODS010000294.1 GCA_017998135.1 Bacteroidales bacterium | reverse complement strand
TTTAATCTTATTTTTTTACTGTTCTTGCTGACGGAGGAAATTTTTTAGGCGAACCGTATTTAATTGAATATGGGTACTGGTGATATTCATAATAAAATAATTTTAAATGAATTTATGTTTATAAAAAAAATTAAAGAATTAAAAAAAAGAGGCATAAAATAATGAATAATATTAAATGTGGAAATAAAAAAAAAGGAGTTACATTGATAGAACTTCTTGTTGTATGCGTTATTATCGGCGGAAGTATGACTTTTGTATTTAATTCATATATAAAGATGCGCGAAGCTTCAAATTATTGTTATCAGAAAATGTTCAGCGTATTTATAACAGTAGATTTAATGGAAAGACTGCTTATGTCAGATCCGTCTTTACTAAAACCTGCTGTAGGTCAGCCTACACGCGATAATGTTATAAGCAAAATAAGTGATCTTACTGAAAACGGACGCCTTGTATATCCGGATCATAATAATTATGAAGCTGTTATCAGTACAGTAAGGGGAGGAGCAATTGCTGCTGCAAGTTCAGCAGGAAATCCAGCATATTACATTGATGATGTACCTGACAGCTGTGCAGGTTATGTTGTAGCTTTGAAGGGGCTTCAAACTGTAAGACCGGTTCAGGAAATGCTGGCTACTTTTATATGTTATGATTATACAATAGTACCTTAAAATAAATTTATAATAATATGAAAAGCTGGAAATTATGAATCAAAAACAGGAAGTGAAATTAAATATGGAAAACAGAAATATGAAATTAAAAAAAGGTGTTACATTGCTGGAATTGCTGATTGCTGCAATGATAATGGCTATGGCGACAATGGCTATGGTTGATATATTTAAGAATGCATTCCGTGTTTTTACAGTTACAGTCAGCGATATCCGAGGAGCTCAGGACGCGATGTTTGTATTTGACGAACTTAATTCTAAATTCCGTATGGCTGTAAGACCTGGATGGGATAAACAAAAAACTCTTGTTGCTCCGTTATCAACAAAAGTTCAGTTTTTTAATACTACAGGTTCTGCTCCTTATTCAGATAATGTTTTAACTACGCAATCAGCTAATGATGCAGTTCTTATGAATTTAACCACATACAGAAGTAATGATGAAACTTCTGACAACACTCAAAAATACGGTGTTTTTATAGGAGATTTGGAAAGTATTCCTAACCATAATGAAATATACATATATTCTGAAAAAGATCGTGGGAATGTTTCCACAAGCACCTGGGAAGCAGGCGGATGTGGAGCTATTGCTACTTTTACATCAGGTATGATGTTTGAAGTTTACAGCAGTTTTGATTTTACTGATCCTACAAATTGTAATTACGCATCTGCAGCAAGCGCTACATCAAGTTTATCATTCAATGATGCAAATTTTGAAGATTACCGTGGAGTTAAAACCGTTGTATGGGTAAAAAGAGAAGTAGCTACAAAAAACGGAATAGAAAAAATCAGTCAGGCTCTTCACTGTTTAACATCAATACGGTATAAAGACTGGCAGGACTGGCCGTGGGTAAAATAGATATTTATTTAAATATCAAATAATAATAATTATTATTTTTAAGGAAAATATTATGAAAATCAATTTTAAATCAAGAAAAGGGTTGATAGGTATAACACTGGCATTATATTATGTTGCTTCTTTAATAACCTTTATTCTTACTTTAAGTTCACTGGTAAAAATCGAAATTACTTCTGCAATGTATCTGTCAATGAATGCCAAAGCTTATTATGCGGCGCGCGCAGGGCTTGAACACGCTATATCAATAATAAAAGCAACCCCTGATTCTGAAACTTTACCTGGAGACAGGATATCAAGTTTGACTCCTGATATTGTTTACACCAAAATAGCTGAAAATTATAAACTGGGAACATTGTTAAACAGTTTTGATTTGTATTATGATGTTAATGTATGGAAATCGTGTGATGTGGAAGGAGGGGTTTTACGTAATACGGAAAATACAGTTATAGGATTTTTTAATACTTCAGATTTAAGAGATCCGAGTATGCCTGCTTATTTAAGCGACGGCACAAATGTATATATGATATCTGCTACAGGCTGGATTACAGTAGGAGGAACAGAAAGAACAAGAAAATCTCTTCAATGCGTATACCAAAGATTATCTGCAGGAAGCAGGATTATAGCATGGAGAGAATTATATTCTACAAACAATCCAAGTCATAGTTATTTGGCAAATCATAATTAATTTTTTGTTTTTTGCAGGAAACAAAACGTATAAATAATTTAGAAAATATAAGCAGAATGATTTTTTCTGAAATTATTCGAGTTAAACCGAATGTTCAGATATTCTGAATGTTTTCTATTATCTGAATTAATTTATCTTTGTTTATCGGTTTAGTGATGTAATCTTTAGCTCCTCGCATTTTGGCCTGGTTAATTATATTTATGTCTTCTATTGAACTGCATATAATAATTTTAGCGTTAGGATTTATGTTAAGCAGTATTTCAAGAACCTGAATTCCATTAATACCTGGAGGCATATATAAATCAAGAATTATTAAATCCACATTCTCCCATATGTTTTTATAGATATTGATTGCATCTTTTCCGTTATTAATTGTTCCTATGACATCATATTTTTCTTTTAACAATATAAAACTTATTAATTTTAAAACAGAAATATCATCATCAACAAGTAAAATTTTATTAATAAATTGTTCTGATTTTATATAATTTTTTTGTTCATCCATAATATTTTAAACCTGTATTTTGTAAATCATCTTATTTTAGTGAACATTGAAGATATATCTTTATATAAAGTTATTGATCTTTTGATTAAAGTTTCAACATAATTTTCATCGATTTCAAGAGTTCGTTTAACAGTATCAAGCAGAACTGGTTTGTAAGTATTTCTGTAATGAAACCCGATTTTTAAATAATTAGCGACATAATCAGCGAGATTAATTATGCATATTTCTTTAGCGTATGTCAGAGATAAAAAAGGTTGATGATGATTTTTTGTGGTGTATTCGACAATAGCAGGCAATTTCCAGTTTTTGATGAGCATTTCCCCGATTTCAGCATGAGAATAACCTGTGAAATTTTTTTCCATTTGAGATTTGTTATTTTCACCCAATTCAGGAAAAAGGAAAATTTTATCTTTAAAGGCAAGATATTTTCCTAAAATGGTTTTTCCTATATCGTGGAATAAACCGCACAGGAACAAATCATCAACTCGGTATTTTGAAAGATGCATATCTACAGCTATTGATTTTGCTATAACTGAACAAGCCAAAGAATGATGCCACAATCCTTCATTAACATATCCGTAAGAAAGCATTCGTTTAGGGAAAAGTTTATTTGTGCCTGTAACCAAAGTCAGAGCCTCAATCATATTAAATCCTAAAGTCATAATAGATTGCCTGCTTGTTTCAACTTCTGAAGAAGAAGAACCTGCCCTGTAAAATGATGAGTTAGATATTTTAATCATTTTCTGGAAAAGAGCTTTATCGCTTTCAATGTATTTTTCAAGATCAGCTGCAGACGAATTTTTATCGCTGATAACTGAAAGAATTCTAACGAAGTTTGAAGGGACAGGCGGTAGAAAATTCAGTTCATTCATTAATTTTTTTTTTTTTCTTTCAATAGAAAAAG
>JAGODS010000293.1 GCA_017998135.1 Bacteroidales bacterium | reverse complement strand
ACCAATAACAATTATAAAAGACCTTTATATAGGTGCAATAGGTCTGAAGCTGCAATTTGTTGCCTCAGTTTTAGATGTTGAAGGTATTGAGCCTGCAAAGGATATAGATAATTTATTATATAACATTGAGGGTGATAAGATTAATATAGCCTGGGTAAGCTCTTCTAAGGGCATTCTGTTAAAAGCAGGTGATGTTATTTTTACTATTAAAGCGAGAATAAAAGATATAAATAATAATGATTTATTCAAAATTTATGATGAGAGTTTGATTGCCGATGAAGAAGGAAACAAATACGGAGGTAAATTAATAAGCATGCCCGAAATTATTATAACAAAAAATGAATTTTCTGTTTATGCTTTTCCTAATCCTTTTAAAACTAAAACTAATATAAGTTTTACAATTGAAGAGGATAGCAGAATCAATATTAAACTCTTTAATATTTTTGGAGAAGAAATTAAAACTCTTTTGGATGCTTTTAAAACCAAAGGGTCGCACTTACTCGAAATTGATTTAACTAATTTCGCCGAAGGTACATATTATTATAAAATTGAAGCCTCAGGAATTAATAATTATGTTAGAATTAACAAATTATTATTAGTTAAATAGTTTTAATAAACATTTTAACATTAAACCTGACAAGCTAATAAAGCTGTCAGGTTTTTTTTAATTTTGCAGTTCAAATTTATAAAATAAATCCAATGTCAGATAAAACAAAAAAAATAGTATCTGCTTTAATTTCAGTTTATAATAAAGATGTTAAAATTGAAGCATTGATAAAAAAAATGGCTGCTTTACAGGTTAAGTTATATTCCACAGGCGGTACTTATAATTTTATTAAAAGTCTTGGTATAGATTGTATCCAAGTAGAAGAGCTTACAACTTGTCCTTCAATACTTGGAGGCAGGGTTAAAACATTACATCCCAAAGTTTTTGGTGGTATTCTAAGTAGGCGCGACCATCAGTCAGATGCTGATGAGCTTCGCAAATATGATATACCTGAAATTGATGCTGTAATAGTTGATCTTTATCCTTTTGAGCAGACGGTTATCAGTTCTGCATCTCACCAGGATATTATTGAAAAGATAGATATAGGCGGTATTTCACTCATCAGGGCTGCAGCAAAGAATTATAAGGATGTGCTGGTTGTCCCTTCTTCTGCTTTTTATGATAAGTTTCTTGAGCTTCTTGAAAGCAGAGAAGGGTTAACTGATTTAAAAGACAGAGAATATTTCGCTATGCAGGCTTTTAATATTAGTTCTTCTTATGATACAGCTATTTTTAATTATTTTAATAAAGATTCTATTATAAATACATTAAAGCTATCAGAAACAAAGTATTCTGAACTCAGATATGGTGAAAACCCCCATCAGAAAGCAAGATTTTATGGTGATTTAAACCTTTGTTTTACTCAACTATGGGGTAAAGCTCTTTCTTATAATAATATTGTTGATATAGATGCTGCCTCCAGGTTAATCAGTGATTTTACCGAAACTACAATAGCTATTATAAAACATACCAATGCCTGTGGCGTTGCTTCAGCGGATAATTTAACTGAATGCTGGAATAAAGCGCTACAAGCTGACCCTGTTTCGGCTTATGGTGGTATTATAATTGCAAACAGAGAAATAGATATTTTGACAGCTACCGAGATTAACAAATTGTTTTTTGAGATAATAATAGCTCCGGGATATGAGGAATCCGCTCTTGAATTGTTAAAAACTAAGAAAAACAGGATGATATTAAAATCAAATCAGGCTAATTATCCTTCAACCTTTGTTAAGTCTGCTTTAAACGGGTATCTGCAACAGGATTATGATGCTAAGGTAGTTAGCAGGGCGGATTTTCAATATCTAACCGATAAACAACCATCTGAAAGCGAAATTGAAGACCTGCTCTTTGCTAATATTATTGTCAAACATAATAAATCAAATTCCATAGTATTGGTTAAAGATAAACAACTTGCAGGCATAGGTACAGGGCAGACCTCTCGCGTAGATGCTACAGGTCAGGCTATAGCCAAAGCGATTCATTTTGGGTTTAACCTGCAGGGTGCGGTTATGGCTTCAGATGCTTTTTTCCCATTTCCCGACTGTGCCCAACTTGCAAAGGAAGCAGGTATTACTGCTATCATTCAGCCTGGCGGCTCTATCAGGGATAAAGACTCAATTGATTATTGTAATAACAATAATTTAGCTCTGGTATTTACAGGTTTTAGGCATTTTAAACATTAATTTTCTAAAACAAATGTTTCACATTTATAAAATGTGAAACATTTAAATGTGTTTAATATAGTAGGTTTTTATTTGAATTAATGACATTTTTAACTATGTTTTTCATAGTCTGAACAGCTTGAATTATCATTTCAGGAGTAGAAGGAAACGGTGCAGGCGCCTTAAGTTTCTTTTTTGTATCAGGTGAAAGTGCGTCTTTATCGCCTGTAGCCGTCAGAAAAGTATAATCAAAGAGAGCGTCTGCAATGACAGGGTTGCTTTTAATAAGTTGTCTGTTATTATTTTCAATAAAATCAAGAGTTCCGATAACACTGACAGTTTTATGCATTGTAACTTCTTTAAGGTAACAGGTAATAGTTTTTTTCTTTTTAATTTTAATATCATTGCCTGTAGTATCTTTCATAACATTTCCTTTATTGTCTAATTTGTATTCCCAGCCGTCATCAATATCTTTAGATTCTGAAAATTCTTTTTCTTTGATTGATTCAGGACTAAAATTAACAGCTTTAATATCTGCAAGTATGGTATAATCATATACCTTTTCAGGCACAGCTCTGCTGTCAAAATTAAGCCATAAAGTGTTAAACTCTGATAAGCTGGTTTTAAGCAGTTCTTCTTCAAATTCAGGAGGCAGGGAAATAAGGGTTTTGTTTTGCATCCTGAATAAAATATTGCTTTTACCTGTATTTATAGCATTTTGAATCTGTGAGTCCACATCTCTGTAATTTTGAAAGAATGTTTTAACTTTTATAAGTTCGTAATAAGCCTTACGGGCATCTGCTTTGTTTTTTGTTTTAAGTAATTCCAGAGCTAAGGTATAGCCATATTCTGCTGCTTTTTGTTTGGCATTAATCAATTCATTGTCGTAATTGTTAGATGTAAAATTAATCCTGTTTAATATATTTTGTGGTAGAGTTTTAATAATGTCCTGCCTTTTCTGTAAAGCTGAATAGTGAAAATAAATATCATCCCAGCTTGCAGGGTTTCCTTCTTTGCGGAGGAAATTGATTTTTTCTAAGTTCTCAGCATTAGCGAGTCGGTAGGCATCAGACAAAGCAGCAATTTGTTTTTCTTTATTGGGCTTTTTTTTAAGTTTTTTTACTGTTTTAGCGATAGCGCCGTCATAATCGCCTCTGTTTACCATTTTTCTTGCAGAGCTGCAACCCCCAAGAAAACCAATAACTATAAGGAAAAGCATTATATTTTTCATAACAACAGGTATTAGTAATTAAATTGTTTCAAATATTGTGCCAAAATTAATAATTTATGAATTAGTAGTGTATTTTAAACCGAATTATCCAAAAAAAATGTTTTTCTTTAACTCAAAACAAGTAAAGAAAATTTAGTCAGGTGTAGCATCCACGTTTCGCTTAACTATATTGTTT
>JAGODS010000292.1 GCA_017998135.1 Bacteroidales bacterium | reverse complement strand
GGCTAATGAATTAAAAAAAATATATTATTTTTGGACTTTTAAAAAATTATGATTTTAAGCTGGAATGAAATAAAATCAAGGGCTATCAACTTTTCAAAAGAATGGGAAAACGAAGTAAGCGAGGAAGCTGAGGCAAAATCGTTTATTGAAGCTTTTTTCAATATATTTGGCATTTCTAGACGCAGGGTTGCTACCTTTGAACATCGTGTTAAAAAACTTGATAACTCTGAAGGTTATATAGATTTGCTCTGGAAAGGAACTATACTTATTGAAATGAAGAGCCGGGGCAAAGACCTTAATAAGGCTTTTGAGCAAGCTAAAGAATATATCCACGGGCTTAAAGAATATGAACTGCCAAAATATATATTAGTTTCCGACTTTTATTATTTTCGTCTTTTTGATACAGAAGAAAATAAAATCATTAATTTTACAATAAATGAATTGGTTAATAATGTTGTACATTTTGGTTTTATTGCAGGTTATATAAAACATACATACAAAGAACAGGACCCTGTTAATATTAAAGCTACAGAACATATAGGTAAACTGCACGACAGGCTTAAAGATATTGGATATTCAGGACATCCATTGGAAGTTTACCTTGTAAGAATCCTGTTTTGCCTCTTTGCCGATGATACAAACATATTTGAAGTTCAGCAATTTCAAAATTTTATAGAGCAAAGAACAAATGAGGATGGGAGCGACCTGGCAGCTAAACTACAGGAACTATTTCAGGTATTGAATACGCCGCCTGAAAAGCGCTTTAAAAACTTAGATGAACAATTAAACGCCTTTCCTTATATAAATGGCAAATTATTCGAAGAAAGTTTACCTACTGCAAGTTTTGATTCTAAAATGCGAAAAACCTTATTGGAATGTTGTCATATCAATTGGTCTAAAATATCGCCGGCAATATTCGGTTCAATGTTTCAGAGTGTAATGAACCCTAAAGAACGCAGAAACTTTGGAGCGCATTACACCAGCGAAATCAATATTCTTAAACTTATCAAGCCTCTTTTCCTTGATGAACTTTGGCAGGAGTTTGAAGTAATTAAAACCAATAAAAATAAACTTATTGCATTTCACAAAAAATTAAGCAGATTAAAATTTCTTGACCCTGCCTGCGGTTGTGGCAATTTTCTTGTTGTTACATACAGAGAGTTACGTTTACTTGAAATAGAAGTATTAAAAGCGATTCAACAGGGACAGCAGGTAACAAATATTGAACATTTATTGCTGATAGATGTTGACCAATTCTATGGTATTGAATACGAAGAATTTCCTTGCAGGATAGCAGAAGTAGCGATGTGGCTGATAGATCATCAGATGAATTTACTTTGTTTGTCAGAGTTTGGTGAATATTTTGTTAGAATACCATTAAAGAAAGCTGCGACAATCATAAATGGAAATGCATTACAGATAGATTGGCAAAGTTTATTGAACAAGGAAAATGTATTGACAGTAAGCGCTGATTTTACTAATATTATCAAAGTAGATGAACCTGTTGAACATTACCAGAAACTGAATGTTTATACAAAAGACTATATTGAAACTACGGCAGATAAAATAAACAAAGAAGAAAAAACGCCCGCAATCTTTGATTATATCTTAGGTAATCCGCCTTTTATAGGTTCAAAATTAATGAAGCAAAACCAACGCAATGATATTCTCAAAGAATTTGAAAATTTACAGGGGAGCGGAGTACTTGACTATGTTACAGGCTGGTATATTAAAGCAGCTAAATATATTCAGAACACAAAAATTAAAGTAGGATTTGTATCTACAAATTCTATAGTACAGGGCGAACAGACCGGTATTCTTTGGGGACAAATGCTGAATAAATACAACATTAAAATTCATTTTGCTCACAGAACTTTTAAATGGAATAATGAAGCTAAAGGAAATGCTGCGGTTTACTGTGTTATTATAGGTTTTGCAAATTATGATATCGTAAATAAAACCATATTTGATTACACTGATATTAAAGGCGATGCTTATATAATAAAAGCTAAAAATATTAATTCATATTTAGTTGATGCTAAAGATATATTGATAAACAAACGCTCTATTCCTATTTGCGATGTGCCCAGGATGAATTTTGGAAATATGCCTTTAGATGGCGGGCATTTTCTCTTAACAGAAAAAGAGAAAACGGAATTATTAAATAAAGAACCGAATGCGGAAAAATATATCAAACCTATAATAAGCGCTAAAGAATTTTTAAATGCTATTAACAGATACTGTTTATGGCTTGTTGATATTGAGCCTAACGAATTAAAACATTTACCTGAAGTTTTAAAACGTGTTCAATCGGTTAAAGAATTTAGAAACAAAAGTGTTAGACCTTCAACAACTAAGATGGCTGCCTATCCTACCTTGTTTGGCGAAAACAGACAACCTGACAGCAAATATTTATTAATTCCACGTGTATCTTCAGAAAACAGAAAATATATCCCAATTAGTTTTTTTGATAAAAACTTTATTATTAGCGATACTTGTTTATTTATTGCAAATGCCAATCTATTTCATTTCGGGGTATTAATGTCATCAATGCATATTGCCTGGGTTAAATCGGTTTGCGGGAGATTAGAAAGTCGTTTTCGTTACTCAAAAGATATAGTTTACAACAATTATCCCTGGCCTGAAAATCCGACAGAGAAACAAATACAGGTAATAGAAGAAAAGGCGCAAAAGATTTTAGATGTAAGGGCTGAATTTCCTGAGAGTTCGTTAACTGATTTGTATGACCCTCTGACAATGCCGCCTTCATTAATCAAAGCTCACAAGGAAACAGACAAAGCCGTTGACCTGGCTTATCGCTCTCAACCTTTTACAAGCGAAGCCAAAAGAATGGAGTTTTTGTTTGAACTCTTCGAAAAATACACTTTAGGTTTATTTACCAAATAATATAAAGAGTAAGGCTCGTTTGAAGCGTTTAATTCCTTATCTGTCAATTTAAGCAAACGGCAAATAATAAAAATCTTTGCACTATTATAAAAAGAATTATCCTTTGTTATGTTTTTTTAATTCCTGGTTTTTTAATTCTCTCCTCTTAGCCTTTATAATTCATACAAAAAAGTTACTGATTAGAGTTTATGCGCAGATAACGCAGAAAAAATTAATATCTGCGAAAATCTGCGAGAGATGTATTTTTTGAAAAAATTCATGAATTAATCAGGTTAGGTCTAAGCAATAGTGTTATCTTATTTTTGTTCTTTCAATATTTTAATAATTAAAATTGAAAGCCGAATAGCTTTCTCTGACTATTAAACTAAAGATAATCAAACTCGTACAAAGAACATTTACATCAAAACAAAGAACATTTACATCAAAGCAAAGAACATTTACAAGAGAGAAAAGAACATTTACAAGAGAGAAAAGAACATTTACAAGAGAGAAAAGAACATTTACATCAAAGCAAAGAACATTTACAAGAGAGAAAAGAACATTTACAAGAGAGAAAAGAACATTTACAAGAGAGAAAAGAACATTTACAAGAGAGAAAAGAACATTTACATGAAAGCAAAGAACATTTACAAGAGAGAAAAGAACATTTACAAGAGAGAAAAGAACATTTACAAGAGAGAAAAGAACATTTACATTAAAGTAAAGAAAAAATACAAT
>JAGODS010000290.1 GCA_017998135.1 Bacteroidales bacterium | reverse complement strand
TTATCCTTTTAAACTGCAACAGGAGTTTAAAGATAAAATAAACAGTTTACAGAAGCTAAGTAATAGTCATTCTGTCAAACTTATAGATAGAGTTAATGAATATTTTTGTTCAATTAACATACCTGTAAAACTGGATTTTGAAGCAATTAAGACTATATTTACTAAAGGATTAGTGAGAGAACGACATATTGCTAAAGCTATAAGGATTGCTATTAGTAATATTGCTCAAGACGGTTATCCTGTTGATGATGTTTTTGTTAAATTATTTAATGATAAACAATTTAAACAGACAAAACAGGATAATGCTTTATTTGAAAATGTATTGAGAAATTTTCTGCTTAAAACAGGCGGACCTGCTTTTGTTCCTGAGGATGAAACTGCTTTTCTCAGCATAAATGACTTATGCGAAATAATTATTTCTGCCGGTGGCATCCCCTGTTATCCTGTCTTATTAGACGATACTAAGGGTAATTTAACTGACTTTGAGCAAGACAGAGATAAAATGCATCAGTTTTTTACAGTTCATAAAATTGCTTGTCTTGAATTGATACCTTCAAGAAATAATTGCGATATTCTTACTGACTTTGTTCAATATTTTCATAAAAAAGGTTATATAATTATTTTTGGAACCGAACATAATACTCCTGTACTTACATCAATGAGAGTTGCTTGTAGGAATAACATTTCATTATCCAAAGAGTTATCCGAAATATCTTTTGAGGCAGCCTCTGTTATTGCTGCTCATCAATATATAAAAAAATCATTATCTGCTTTACCTGCAGAACTGGAAGGAGGCTTTCTTGATAATGATAATTTCCCAAAAAAGGAATTAATTAAAGAATTTGCTACTTTTGGCAAGAAATTGATTTTTAATTGTTTTAAGTAATTGCGATAGCGCTCACTGAGTAGCGGTAATTATTGTTTAATATTAAATAAAAAATAACAAAATGATAATAAAAGAATTGAAAGATCTGGTAGAAATATCAAATTACTATGGTAAACAAAAAGCTTATGTAATAGCTGGTGGGGGAAATACTTCTTATAAAGACAATAAAAATCTTTGGGTTAAAGGAAGCGGAACAAGGCTTGATGATATAACTGTTGATGGTTTTGTTCAGCTTGACAGGAATAAGCTGGAAGTTATTTCTAAAAAGAATTATAACCAAGACCCTATGCAAAGAGAACAAGAGGTAAAATCTGACTTAAATTTTGCCATACTAAAACCAGAAAAAAATATACGCCCTTCAGTTGAAACTTCATTACATAATATTATTAATTATAAATATGTAGTTCATACGCATCCTACTTTGGTTAATGCGTTAATTTGCAGTAAAAACTCTTTCAACAAAGTCAATGAAATATTTGAAAACAGCAAAGAATTTAATTTTAAAAGTTTATATATTCCTTTCATAGACCCTGGTTACAGGTTGTTCAAATCAGTTGAAGCTGAACTGATAAAATTTAGAAAAAATAATAATAAAGACCCGGAAGTTATTTTCCTTGAAAATCACGGTGTTATTGTAAGCGCTGACAGTACTGCAGAAATTAAGAAAATTTATAATAAACTCATTAAACTTATTAATACTTATCTTAAAGAATTTAGGATTAAAAAGCTTGATATTGATGAGAGCTGTTATAAAATAGCTCCTGTTATTCGTATGCTTTGTTCTGAGAAGGATAAACCCTTCATTGTTAAAATAAGAAATCATACTTTGATTCAATATTTTTACAAGGATAAGAAATTGTTCAATCTTGTGGCTCATCCTTTTACACCTGATATGGTGGTGTATTGTAAAGCTAATTTCATTTATATTGATAAAACTGGCGATACGGAAAGTATTGTTGCTGATTTGGAATTGCAGATTAAAGAATTCAGGAGGAAATTTAATTATTCCCCTAAAGTAGTTTTAATTAAAAATCTTGGCTTATTTACGATTGATAATAATGCAGTTTGTGCTGGTATTGTTGCTGATGTTTTTGAAGATCTGATGCAAATAAGTTATTATTCGCAGTGTTTTGGTGGTCCTCGTTTTTTAACCACTGAACAGATAAATTTTATTGATAACTGGGAAGTAGAAAACTATCGCAGGTCAAGAGCGACAAATTTGCAGGATAAAGGTAGGGTTAATAATAAAATATTTATTGTTACAGGAGGTGCTCAGGGTTTTGGCAGGGGGATTGCAGAAGTGCTCTTCGCTGAAGGCGCTAATATAGTTATTGCAGACATTAAGGAAAAGGAATCGGTTGAGTATGTTAAAGAGCTTAATTCTATGAAGAAAGCTAATGTTGTCCGCTTTTTCAAAACTGATGTTTCTGATTATAAATCTGTTAAAGAACTTGTAAATTTTACTGTTAGTGAATTTGGTGGTGTTGATGTTATGCTAAGCAACGCAGGTATTTTATATGCTGGTAGTTTAGATGAGTTTTCCCCTGCTACTTTTGAACTTATGACAAAGGTTAATTATATAGGTTATTTTCATTGTGTTAAATATGCTTCGGAAGTGATGAAATTACAATGGAGATACAATAAAAGACAATTTTTTGATATAATTCAGATTAATTCAAAATCTGGTTTGAAAGGAAGTAATAAAAATTTCGCTTATGCCGGTGCTAAATTCGGTGGTATAGGGCTTACTCAGTCTTTTGCACTTGAACTAATACAATATAATATTAAAGTTAATTCTATTTGTCCTGGTAATTTCTTTGACGGTCCTTTATGGTCTGACCCTGATAATGGGCTTTTTGTTCAATATCTTAAAACTGGCAAAGTGCCTGGTGCTAAAACTATTGCTGACGTTAGGAGCTTTTATGAAAATCAGGTGCCTGCTAAACGAGGCTGCTGCGTTGAGGATGTTATGAAAGCTATCTTTTATATTATTGAGCAGGACTATGAAACCGGTCAAGCTATTCCCGTTACAGGAGGACAAATTATGCTTAAATGAATGTTGAATGTTGAATGTTGAAATAATATGGGATTAAAATTTTAAATAATAATTAAATTGAATTTATGAAAACCAAAGCAGTCAGATTATACGGAAAGAATGACCTAAGACTTGAGGAATTTGAATTGCCTGCAATTAAGGATAATGAAATACTTGCTAAGGTTGTTTGCGACAGTCTATGTATGTCGTCTTATAAAGCATTAAAACAAGGAACTGAGCATAAAAGAATTCCGTTAGATATTGCGATAAATCCTATAATCATTGGGCATGAGTTCAGTGGAGAAATTATTTCAGTTGGCAAAAAATGGGAAAATAAGTATGAAATCGGGATGAAGTTTTCTATCCAACCTGCTTTGAATTTTAAGGATGGTCCTGTTGGTCTGTATAGTGCACCGGGGTATTCTTACAGGTACATTGGCGGAGATTCGACTTATATTGTTATTCCTAATGAGGTAATGGAAAATGCTTGCCTTTTACCCTATATGGGCAGAGGTTTTTTTCCTGCCGCTCTTGCCGAACCTTTTTCCTGTGTTAATGCTGCCTTACATTCTAATTATCATTCTGTTCCAGGCTCTTATAATCATATCCAGGATATTGTAAACTGCGGAAAAATGGCTATACTGGGCGGTGCTGGTCCTATGGGGATGGCGGCTATTAATTATGTTTTAAATCGTAAGGGGAATAAAC
>JAGODS010000291.1 GCA_017998135.1 Bacteroidales bacterium | reverse complement strand
TTTTATTATTTAAAATCATATCAGCGGCAATAGCAGCCGGTAATGCTACAGTTCTCGCAATAGCAGTATCCTGTCCCGGAATGCCGAATTCAAGCATTCTTGCTCATATCAGTTCTTTTGTTTTATTCGGATATTCAGCGATAAAATTATGCTCCATTATAACCATATCTCTCTCTTTCTCGCCTAACATCATCTTACTTATCATCAAATCTGACAATATGTTTAAAGGACTATCCTTTTCTCTATTCATCTTAATATTATCAAATAAACCTAACCATTCCATTGCTTTTAAAGGATATGAATTATATTTCAACCCTGTAAAATCGGCAACCTTCTGCCTGATATCATCAGTCCCTTTAGCGCCAATCAACATAGCAGTCATTCCAGCATAAGTTTTACCCTTAAAATTATATTGTTTATCGGTAGTTAGTTTTATTTTTTTAATAATATCAAGTGTCTCACACCAACCTTTATATCTGAATGTTCCGCGATACATAGTTTTTGTTTCAGGAATACCATATAAATCAATATAAGATAAAGAATCTCTGTTGGGATAAACTTCAAGTTTCCCAACTAAAGGCTCATTAAGGAAAAAAGTATCTTTAAAGAGGTCAGCGGTTTTGATATTAATAATTTTACCATTTTTAAGATATTTAGCATCATTATTACCAGCCATAACAACCCCTTTAGGGCTCCAACTAAATTTATATTTCAATTTATTATCAGCAGCTTCCGGGGCAGGTAAAGCACCACATATAGAAAAAAACTCAATTACTTTTCCACCTTTATTATGAATATTATCAATAATTCTTTTTGCCGAAAGATGGTCAATACCAGGGTCTAAACCAACCTCATTAAGTATTATAATACCTGCTTTTTTTGCTGCTGTATCCAACGCCTGCATTTCAGGTTTTATATAAGAAGTTGTAACCATATTCTTTTTGTGTTTAACACAAATTAATCCAACTTGAATATGATATATATATGGTAATAAACTTATTGCTAAATCGCATTTCTCAATAAGCTGCTCAAGTGAAGCAAGATTATTTACATCTAAGGCTTCTACTTTAATATTTTTATTTTTAGCAGCAATTTTAGCTGCTTTTTTCTTATCAATATCTGCAAGTGTTAAATTATAACCTTTACCTGCAAGGTAATTAACCAATGGTTTAGCAACCATTCCTGCTCCTAAAACTAAAAGCTTCTTCATATTTTATAATGTATTAATCTGCTAATTTGTTAATTTGCTAATTTGCTAATTAGATATATTTAGATATGTATTTATAATCATCTGTTAAAATTCCTTTATGCAAAATTATAGCTTTTTTAATACACTGGGGTAAAATAATATCATTATATTCGCCTTTAAAGTCTGCTTTTGCAATAGGGTCAATATATCTAAACAATAAATCCCCAAAAAATTCAGATGCATCTCTTGGAAGTTCGGCTGGTAAAATATCAACTGCGAGTGTTAATAGACCTTCGCCTTCTATTCCCATAGTTATTTTATGATTAAATGGATCATATACAAACAATGGATTTTCTATATGAGTTGATTGGATTGTACTTTCAATAGAACCTTCAATATCGCAGGTTATATCTCCAATAACTGTTAATTTTGGTTTTGAATTAGAATATAATTTATGGAGAAAATTTTTGGTGATTAACCTTGGATAGCGTTCATCCCAATAAATTCCATTAATCAACACAGTTAATTTATTCGTATATTTCTCAAAATCGCTTTTATATAGAGCAGGATTCTTGAAATATTCTTCCAGTTCAAATTCTTTTCCATCATCAATATGTTTAACAACATCTTTCTCTTTAAATACTACCTTATAAATAATATTAGCAGGGGATTTAGACGGGTACTTTGATAATAATTCGCTTGCTAAGATTTCCTTTACAGGTAATAATCCGCATATTTCCTGCGCCCCGTTTGAAACATTACCATATCCTGTAAAGCCTATTACTATGGGACTGATGTCAAGTGCTAAGCCTTTTTGGATTATTTCATATCCTACTTCTGAAATTTCTTTTTTAGCTTCTTCTAAAGAACTATACTTATAAGACTGTTTTATTTTAAGAAAGGGCGTTTCTATTCCATAATGATTTAATCGTAATCCTAAAGCCCATAAACTATCTATCATTCCTGCAATACCTGCAAACTTGCCAAAAAATATCAAGCGTCTCCCTAATTCATCTATAATCCTTTCATAGTCAATTAATGTACATCCGCTTTGCATCATCTTTTTCAACATCGGCATATTATAATGCTGCCCTTTGATAGTATGAGAAAACATAATATAGGTTTTCTTTTCCATTATTGCCGATACAGGTATTTCCTTAATACCGAAAATCACATCCGCTTGTAAAAGTTCATCCCTTATTTCAGCTCCCGCTTTTTCAAATTCATCATCTTTAAAAATTCTCTTTTCTGAAGGTTGAATGATAAAATCTATCCCGTGATGCTGTTTTAATTTTCTTATATGCTTGGGTGTTAAAGGTACTCTTCTTTCCATTGCATATTTATCCTCTTTTCTAATTCCAATAATATTCATTTGTATATATTTTTTAAAAATCCGACTGCAAATATAGTTTTTATTAAATATACCATATCAAATTTTGTTTAATATTGCAAAAAAAATTATTATTAACAACCACATATCTTTAAAATTAAATATCTGTTGTCTGATAAATTTGATATAATAATAGTTGGCGCCGGTCCTGCCGGCTGCTGTTGCGCTTTAATGCTTGCTAATACGGGCTTGAAATTAGCTATTATAGATAAAAGTAGTTTCCCGAGAGATAAAATATGCGGCGATGCATTAAGTTTTGCTGTGCTAAATAATTTAAAAAAATTACCTCAGGGCATTTTTGACAGATTCTTAAATGAGTTTAATTCTAAACTTCCTTCTTATGGTGTTAGATTTGTATCTCCATCTTCTGAAATTCTTGATATTGATTTTAACTCGCCTGCAAACAGCAGTTATGCTCCAGGTTATATTAGCAAAAGAGAAGATTTTGATTTTTTTCTTTTCAAGGAATTAAAAAATTATCCCAATATTAATATCATACAAAATTGTAGAATTAACGATGTTACATACTCAGAAAGCATTAATCTTATTACTGAAACTAATCTATATTCTGCAAAAATAGTTGTTGCTGCTGATGGCGCTAATTCAATTATCAGGAAAAAACTCTCAGGTAATATCATTGATAAAAACCGCCAATGCACAGGTATCAAAGCATATTTCAAAGGAGTTAGCGGTTTCAGGGAAGGAAATTTTATTGAATTGCATTTTTTAAAAGATATACTACCCGGGTATTTCTGGATTTTTCCTTTACCAAATGGAATGGCTAATGTTGGTCTGGGAATGCTGAATAAAGACATTCATAAAAACAAAACAATATTAAAAAAACAATTTACTTCAATAATTAGTTCCAATACTCTAATTGCTCCTCGCTTTATTAACTCCGAGCTTATAGGTAATTATCAGGCAGACTACCTCCCCTTAGGTACTAAAAAATATAATATTTCCGGAGAAAGATTCCTGCTTACAGGAGATGCAGCCTGTCTCACCGACCCTTTTACCGGTGAAGGTGTCGCTAATGCTATGTTTAGCGGC
>JAGODS010000289.1 GCA_017998135.1 Bacteroidales bacterium | reverse complement strand
ACATATGAATAATAAAATATACATTTAAAACTTCGTTACGCGAAGCATACACGCTTCGTTCTCTTTAACTCTGTTCTAAACTCCTATTTGCAATAAAATATTAAGTGCAAAGTTAATATTATTTATCAGGTATACTATAACATCCAAAATGATTAACTAATAATTATTAAATATAAAATATTAATTATTAGTTAATTATATATAAAAAAATAGAAATATACTTTTATAGAAAAAAGGCAAACTAAAAACTCCGTTTACCCTCTCATAATTTTAGGAGAGGGTAAGGGTGAGGTTAAATTTAACTCCGTTTACCCTCTAAATACAACCAAACCCCGAAGGGTTGTTAGGATGGTAGAGGTGAGGTTAAAATTTTTTTAGTTTTTAGAAGTCCACTTTAGTAACTTTACCTTGGTCCTTACATTGCATCAACAATTGATTAATGCTTAGATTTAAGAGCGGATGTATAAAATCAGGGGCGATTTCATTGAGGGGCTCAAGAATAAAGCGTCTTTCTTTAATTAATGGATGCGGGATGATAAGTTCTTTACTATTAACAATAAGATTTTGGTAAAAAATAATGTCAATATCTATTGTGCGGTCTGAATATAAAACTTTTGCCTTGTCAATTGTTGCTGGTATCCTGTTTCTGCCGAGTTTAGTCTCAATATCTAAAATTATAACAAGTAATTCATTAGGGTTTAAGTAAGTTTTAATTTGTAAAATTTTGTTGAGAAAAGAATTTGCTGGCTTATTAAAGCCCCAGGCAGTACTTTCATATACAGCTGACTCTTTCTCAATAATACAATTCCTTTGAGCAAGCTGTTTCATCGCCTCAGACAGTAAAAAAAACCTGTCGCCTGAATTAGAGCCAAGTGAGAGAATTGCTGATTTGATTTTTTATTGATTTATTATATTAGTGATTTTTGAGTAGAGAGTAGAGAGTAGAGAGTAGAGAGTAGAGAGTATTGAGTATTGGGTATTGAGTATTGAGTATTGAGTAGTGGGTAGTAAGTATGTTTATATATAAGATAATTAAAACATATATCCCTTAAGGGGACAAGTCCCTATTTTAATCCCTCTCCTGAATTATATGAGAAGGTTAAGTATATAAGATATTAAAAAACCTGAAATATTTTAGTAAAAATATCGTCTGTTATCTTTGATATTAGCAACTTTCTCAAGGGCATTATACACTTCCCAACCGGCTCTTGAGCGAAATATATTAACTTGTTGTTGTATTTCGTTTTTGAAATCGTCCTTTTTAGGAGCTTCATTGATTTGGTCAACAATAACTACAAAAACACCGCGATTACCTTTCAGTGGTTCTGACATAAGAGCTTTATTCATAGTGCATATTTTACCAATAACTTTAGGTTCTGGTCCGGTTCCTGGCATACTATATGAAGAAAAAGACAAATCCTTAGCAGTATCAACTTTGCAGTTAAGTTTGGCAGCGAGCAACTCAAAGGTAGAAGCATTTTTCTTAGCATCTATAATTTGTTTGGTAAAAGTTTCGGCTTTTTTATCTCTTTTTGCAAGAGCAGTAATTTCTTTTTCAATATCCTCAAGCACCGGAATACCTTTTTTCTTAATTTTCTTAAGAGCAGCGACAACATATTTATTATCAGTTTCAAAATCAAAATCTTTAACATCGCCAATTTTGGTCTTTTCGTCATAAATCCACATAACCATAGATCTTGCCTGTTCAATACCAGGTATTGAATAGTCCATCTCTTTAAGATAATCTGCGTTACGTTTGTTTAAGCCCTGAGTTTTAACAGATTTTTCAAAGAGTTCCAGAGTTTTATTTTCGCCTGCAAATTTGCTGGCTTTAGCATAAACGTCTTGCCTGGTTTTAGTACTTGGCTCTATTTTACGCTTAACAACAGCGACTCTAACCTTATTAACCGGGGCTTTTTTGTCAGTCAGTTGAAGAACGTGAAAGCCAAAAATAGTTTCAACCATTTTTACTTCGCCAGCTTTGGCTTCAAAACAAGCCTGATTGAAAGGATATACCATAGCTCCGTCAGCAAACCAGCCTAAATCTCCACCTTTTTCTTTAGCAGTTCCATCGCCTGAATATTGATTACTTAAAAATGGAAATTGAGTATTAATATCTTTACTGTTCTTTAAAACATTAAAAAGGCTGTCAGCCAGTTTTTTTGCCTGAGCTTTGGTTCTTTTCAGATTTTCATCAGCACTTTGAGCGCCCTGATAAGAAATTAAAATATGTCTCGCCTTCATTGAATCCGGACGCATTTGTTTATTTATCAATCTTGCAATAATAAAAGTACTGTTATCGAGATAAGGACCGACAATAGTGCCGGGAGTGGCGGCAAACATAGCTGAATCTAACTTAACAGGCATAAGTTTACCCTGAGCTAAAAAGGTGCTGTCGTAAGGCTCGTCTGAATTAATATTAACACAATTCACTATTTCTTTTTCACTAACCTGTTCCAATTCTTTTTTAGCTTTGAAAATATCCTCTTCTGCCATTTTTTTGTCTGATTCAGAAGGCAGAACATCAAAAATAACATAATCTATAGAAGCTACGGTTTCGTTTTGCTCATATTGCTGTTTATTCTCTTCAAAGCATTTATTAATTTCATCTTTTGTAACAGTAACATTGGTATCTTTAACAGTATTATATTGTATATCAAAAAAACGAGCAACGAATTTTTTATTCTTTTCTATATAATTCCTTTGAGCAAAAGCTTTAGGTACATAATAAACATTAGTAATAAGGTTATTATATTTTTTATTAAGTCTTTCTGATTTAATAGCTTTTTCCAGATTAACCCACTGTGTTTTGATTTCAGGTGTGAGCTGGTCATAGTTTTTGAGAAACTGAGACAGTCTTTCCCTGTCAAACATACCTGTTTTAGGGTCGCTAAAACTCTGAACTATGTATTGATGAGGTTCTTTGCCCTGTATCATATCAAACAACTCATCAGCAGTAACTGTCAAGCCAAGCTCCTCATACTGTTCGTCCATAATAATCTCTCTAATCATCTGACTCCAAACCTGCTGCCTGGTCTGATATATCTTATCAGAACCGAGATTTTTGCCTTGTTCTTGTTTTTTCATTTGTTCAAGTTGTTCTTCTACTTTCTTATCAAAGTCAAGATAAGAAATCTTCTCGCCATTAACCTTAGCAAAGTCCTTAGGTGAATTGCGACCGCCATCACCTTTACGCCAGAAATCCTGGAGTACAAAACCTGCTAAAGCCACACCTATTATTATTACAAGTAAACTGCCGTAACTTCTTATTTTTCCAATTATTGCCATATTAGTAATTGTTGATTTATAGATTTATAAATTTGTTGATTTATAGATTTAGTAATTTAAAATCGGGTGCAAAACTAATAATATTTTTATAAATAAAATTAATATTAGATATTTTGTTACAACTGAAACATTTTATCTTATATTCTCTTGTATAAATATAAATATTACTTTTGCAAACCTAAATATGACACAACTTAGAAAAATTTTACATCTTACAATAATTATAATATTTTTATTTTCAATTTATTGTAAAGGGCAAAACGGATTTAAATCGCTTTCAACAAGTTCTGCAAAAGCCGAAAGAATTTTCAGAAAAGCTATTCTGTATTACGAGAGTAATAAATTTTTGC
>JAGODS010000288.1 GCA_017998135.1 Bacteroidales bacterium | reverse complement strand
GGTACCAATCTTTACAGGTCGGATGATGGATTTACTACTCCCAATAAAATTTTTCAGATTGGCGGTTACGAGATAGGTACTAAATTCCCTGATTTTAAAGTTTATAAAAACCATCACCCTGACCAGCATAATTTAATATTTATGCCTTCAAATCCTGATATTATTATTTCTGCAAATGACGGTGGGCTGTCAAAATCATTTAATTGTATGGCTGATACTGTCAGATGGGAGTTTTTAAATAATGGATATCTTTCTACTCAATTTTATACAATTGCAATTGATGAAAACAGCAAATCCGATATTATTATTGGAGGCTTGCAGGATAATGGTAATTATTTTGTTAATAGTAAAGACCCACAGGCTGTCTGGACTATGCCTTTAAATGGTGATGGTGCTTTTTGCGAGTTTTCTAAAGAGCCTGGCATTTATTATTTATCTATTCAGAGTGGTAAAGTTTATAAATTCAATATTGAAAATACAGGAAATATAAAAGGCTTCAGGCGAATTGACCCCATTGGAGGCAAAAATTATGAATTTATTAACTCTTTTGTTCTTGACCCCAATAATAGTAATATTATGTATCTTGCCGGAGGCAGATATCTCTATCGTAATGACAGTCTTAATTATATTAATTTAGATAATAAATGGGATTCTATTAGTATGGGTTGGTATAAATTTCCTGATGCATTGAAAGGTCCTGATACAGTTATTTCGGCTGTTGCCGTTTCTAAAAATCCGCCTAATATAGTTTATTATGGCACTAACCAGCGGAATTTATTCAGGATAGATAATGCCAATAATAATTTCAGATATAAAAGAACCAATATTTCAGATAATAAGATTTTTCCATATTCTGGTAATTCTGAAGGTGCTAAGATATGTTGCATCGCTGTTGATCCGGATGACGGATACAAAGTGATTGTCGTATTTTCAAATTATAATGTCTATAGTATGTTTTACAGTGAAGACAGGGGAAAAACCTGGATGAAAGTAGCAGGCAACCTTGAAGCTAATATGAATGGCAGTGGTGCAGGTCCTTCTTTCCGCTGGGTTTCTATTATGCCTTTCGGCAAGGAGAGGGCTTATTTTTTGGGAACAAGTACAGGACTTTATGTTACGGATAAGCTTGTCAATCATACTGACAGTACATCAACAATCTGGACTAAGTTTGGCAGCGAATATATAGGGAATATTGTTGTAAATATGATTAAAACAAGGACTACGGATAATCTTGTTGTTGTCGCAACACATGGTAATGGCGTTTTCAGCACCAATGTTACTTATGACCAGATTAAAGGCTTATGCGAACATAGCAGGCAAAACTTCGGGCTACTTAGCCTTTATCCTAATCCTGCTTCTGAATATGTTAATATTGATATTAAGTTGTCTGACAGGGCGAAAGCAGATATTGAAATTTATAGCCGTTCAGGGGAATTGATTTCTAAATACAGTAAATACTTAGAAAAGGGAAATAATAAAGTCTCACAAGTTGTTAATAAATTTGAAAACGGTATTTACTTCGTTGTTGTTAGATATAATAATAACTGTTTGTCTAAAGCTTTTGTAGTTTTGAAATAAAAAACCCAGGAATTGTCGTTAGGCGGAGCGTTCACGCTCCGTCCCTCTATCCTTTACCCGCTAATCAATACTCCATTAGCAGGTTTTAATAAATTTACAGGTTTATTTATCGCAAGAGATGATTATTTAGTTATTTTAACTACTTTAAATTCTGTTCTGCGGTTGTTTGCTTTGCCTTTATCTGTACCGTTGTTATCAATAGGCTTGCTTTCGCCGTAGCCCTTATATAAAAGTCTTTCTTTTGCTATATTTTTAGTTAAAAGGAAATCATAAACGGCTTTAGCCCTGTTTTCTGACAATAACTGGTTATGGCTATCGTCGCCTTCGCTATCTGTATGCCCGCTTATTTCTATTGAAAGTCCCGGATTTTTGGTTAATAAATCTGATAATTTATTTAGTTCTACTAAAGATTCGGATTTCAATTCAGCTTTATCTGTATCAAAGAAAATATTTTTTAATACTACTGTTTCACCTTCTTTGACAGGTGTTAGCGCTATATCAACTGATAAACTATTCATCTCTTTTAATTGCAAAACATTAATATTGTCAGAATAGAAAAGATAACCGTTTGCAGACACATTGAGAGCATAGTTTCGGTTTAAAGGCAGGCAAAGCAGAAATTCGCCGTTCCCTTTATTTGAATTGGTTTTAATATAGGTTTTTCCTGTTTTAAGGTCTATTAATTCAAAGCGGGCATATATAGGTTGTTTATTTTCTTTATTAAATATTTTTCCTTTAATATAAGAAACAGTGTTGGCTCTGTATTGTACAGGCAACTCAATAGAATATATATCAAGTTCGCCCTTACCGCCTTTTCTGTCTGAAGCAAAGTAAGCAGTTTTACCATCAGGTCCTACCATAAAACTATTTTCATCGTCTTTGCTATTAATCGGATAACCGAGATTGACAGGGTCGCCCCATTCGCCTGTGCTATCTCTTCTGCTAACAAAAATGTCCATTCCTCCCATACCTGTATGTCCGTCTGAAGAGAAATACATAGTTTGTCCGTCAGGATGGATAAATACCGATTCTTCAGTGTTTTGAGTATTTATTTTGTTGCTTAATTTTACAGGGTTTTGCCAGAAACCATTGTCGCCAACAACAGAATACCAGATATCCTGATTTTTACTATGGTCTTTATTAAAAGAACCTCTGATAAAATATAAGGTTCGTCCATCAGCAGAGTAAGAAGGTTGAGTTTCCCAGTTTGCTGAGTTAATAGGTTTGCCTATATTAAAAGGTTTGGTCCAGGAATCGCCTACTTTTCTTGTGAAAAAGAGGTCGCAACTGCCATATCCATCTCTGTTTTCGCCATATTTACCAAAGATCTCGCAACTGGTAAAAATTAAAATATTGCCGTCTGCAGAAAGCGAGGGTGCGCCTTCGTTAAATGCGGTATTGACAGGTTTACTTAAATTAATTGCAGCGCCCCATTCATTATTTTTTTTAATGCTTACATAGAAATTTTCATTATAGCCCGAAGGTGAATTATCGTCTTTATCTCTGCGAGTGAATAAAATAGTTTGATTATCAACTGTAATTGAAGGGAAATATTCTGAAAGGGGGCTGTTAATGCTGTCTCCGAGGTTTACAGGATTTATTTCAGGCGGGTTTTGCATTGAGAATATTGCAAAATCGCAATTATCAAGATTTTTTCTTGATTTAATATAGGCTTCTGAAAGCATATCGCGTTCAAAGGATAAATATTTTTCATATTCCTTTTTCGCTGCTATATAATTTCCGTTATTATAATATAAGTTAGCTTTTATAAAATTAATTTTAGGATAAAAGCCAGGTCTTAACGAATCAGCAATAGAATAATTTTTTTGAGCTAAATCCTCTTTGTTTAAATAATGATAAATATCGCCAAGAAGAAGATAGGCTTCTGCAAAATTAATATCTGTTGAAATAGCTTTTTTTAATTCTGTTTCAGCCTGTAAAAATTTATTACTCTCGTAATACAGAATAGCTTTTCTGAAAATTCTTTCGGCTTTTGCAGAACTTGTTGAAAGCGATTTAAATCCGTTTTGCCCTTTACAATAAATTGAAAATAAAAATATTATA
>JAGODS010000287.1 GCA_017998135.1 Bacteroidales bacterium | reverse complement strand
CCATTATACCTACAAAATAAAGGGAATAATAAAAAACCTGTTATTTATCAATAAAAAGATGTTTATTCATTAAAGAAATTAATTGCTCTCTTGAAAAAGGTTTACTTATAAAAGCATCACAGCCTGAATCAGCCGCATTTCTTTTATCCATTTCAGCAGAATATGCAGTTTGAGCAATAATCGGTAAATTGGGATACATTTTCTTTATTTGTCTTGTAGCTTCATAACCGTTCAGCTTAGGAATCTTAATATCCATCAGGACTAAATCAATCATAGGATTTTTATTGCAAATCTCAACAGCTTCTTTACCATCTAAAGCTCTAATAATATTATATTTATCACTGGTTAAAAAAGTTTGCAGAACGATAAAATTAAACTCTTCATCTTCAACAATCAGAATATTTTTAGCGGATTCGTTTGCAAAAGTACCGGTTGTTGATTTATGAATTTTCTCAGATTTATTTTCATAAACAGCTTTATTATAAGGTATGGTAAAGTGAAAAACAGAGCCTTTGCCGGATTCTGAATCAACCCAGATACTTCCACCTAACATTTCCACATAAGCTTTTGATATAGCAAGTCCAAGCCCCGAGCCGCCATACTGTCTGTTGTCGCTGATTTCTACCTGTCTGAATCTTTTAAATATAACCTCAAGCATCTCAGGAGAAATTCCTATACCACTATCTTCAATAAAAAATTCAACAAAATTATTTTTTATTGAATATCCATAATTGATAAAACCTTTTTTTGTAAATTTGATGGCATTTGCAATCAAGTTAGTAAGTATAGTAGATAATTTAGCTTCATCTGTATTAATAATAGCATCATTTTCAGATAAAAGTGATTTAAGATTAAATGATAAATTTTTCTTTTGAGCAACTTGAAGATATTTATTATATAAATAGTATAAAGTAGCATTAAGATTTACTTTTTGGTAGGTGATTTTTTCCTGTCCTGCTTCAATACTGGCAATATGCACTATGTCAGTAATAATAGATAATAACTGGTTAGAACTTTGAGTAACAATATCACAATATTGATTACGATTCTCTGCAGTAATGTCAGGGTCTTTAAGAAACTCCGTAAAATTAACAATAGCATTCATCGGAGTACGTATCTCGTGAGAAATATTTTGAAGAAAAGAGGTTTTAAGGCGATCGCTTTCTTCTGCTTTATCTTTAGCATCCACTAATTGCTCCTCAAATTTCTTTCTATTAGAAATATCCTGAATATAGGTAACAAAATATTGAGATTTATCTTTAGGTTTTCTGACAATACCTGCCGATATATTTACCCATATAATATGCCCTTCTTTATGTAAATATCTTTTTTCTATAATAACGCTGCTTAATTCTCCTGAAATTAATTGAGAAAGAATATCATTTCCTATATTCACATCATCAGGATGAGTAATATCATTAAAATTCATCTTAAGTAACTCTTCTCTGGAATAACCAAGCATATTACAAAGGGTGTTATTTATACTGATAAATTTACCATCTAAGCTTAACAAACTAACACCTATAACAGCACTTTCAAAAGCAGTTCTAAAAAGTTCTTCACTTTCGTGCAAGGCGCTAACAGCGCGTTTATGCTCTTCCTGTGCTTTCTTAAGCTCCAAAACGTTATTAATAGCAGGGGCAAGCCCACGGATATGACTTACAGTTTTTATAACATAATCAGCAGCTCCCATTTTTAAAGCCTGAATAGCTACTTCCTCCGAACCAGTCCCGGTAACAATAATTACAGGTAAATCAGGATTCACCTGTTTAACAGCCTGAAGTACCTGAAGACCATCAAACCCGAGAATATTAAAATCGCTTAACACAAGGTCAAAATCATTTTTTACAATAAGTTTCTCAAACTTATCTCTACTATCTGCTTCAATGATTTCATAATCCTTTTGTTCAGATAAAGCATCTTTAATAAGTTGACGGTCGTGAAGATTATCGTCAATATGTAATATCTTTATTTTTTTTTCCATATATTTATTTTTTTTGTTTATTGTTTTATTGAAAATTATTAAGATACAAGCATTTTGAAGTTTAATTTAAATTTTGAATTCAAAAAAACCCCAAAGGGGTGTAAGAATGGTAGCGTTAGGTTCCCGGAGCTCCTATGTTTAAAGAAAACCAGTAATCGTCTATTTTTTTGACCACTTCGGTAAAACCGTCAAAAGAAACAGGTTTGAGAAGATAGCTGTTAGCTCCAATATCATAGCTTAGAGTACGGTCGCCTTCCTCTTTTGAAGAAGTAAGAATAATAACAGGAATACGTTTAAGTTTTTCAGCATTTTTAACCTGCCTCAAAACTTCAAAACCATCAATACCCGGCATTTTAAGGTCAAGAAGTATAAGATTAGGCAAAGGATATAGCACTCTATCAGCATATTTTTCATTACCAAAAAGGTAGTCAAGAGCCTCTTTCCCATTCCGGGCAACATATATTTTGTTTTTTAATTTGGCTTCCCTGAAAGCATCCAGAGTTAATACAACATCCATTTGATTATCCTCTACAAGTAATATATTAGCGAGATTATTCATTTTGTAAAGATTTAGAATATAAAGGAAAATTAATAATAAAAACAGAACCAGCATCCACAACCGATTCCACGCTGATAGTGCCATTAAGCATTGAAACGGCTTTTTTTACAGTCGCAAGTCCTATACCTGTTCCGGGATATTCATCTTCACTATGCAAACGCTGAAAAATATTAAATATTTTTTCCCAGTATTCCTGAGGAATACCTATCCCGTTATCAGAAACTTTTATAATAACATTGGCTTGATTTTGTTCGCAATCTATATTAATCATCAAGGGAACAGCGGTCCGTCTATATGTAATAGCATTTTCAATCAAATTAATAAAAATTTGCATCAACAAAGTTTCATCGCCATTTATATCAGGCAAATTATCTGAAACCTTAAAATTAGCACCTATTTCATCAAATTTCTGTTTAAAATCAGTATATATGTTATTAAGTATAAGTTTAAGAGAAACAGGATGCAAATCTAATGATTTTCTACCTAAGCGGGAATAATTTAATAAATCATTAATAAGTTGCTCCATTCTAACACTGGCTTCCACAATATAATTCATATATTGTTGCCCTTCTTCATTGAGAGAGTCTTTATGGCGGCGTGATAAAATCTGAGAAAAGCCGAATATAGCCCTTAGAGGAGCACGTAAATCATGAGAAATAGAATAACTAAAAGATTCCAGTTCTTTATTAATAACTTTAAGCTGATTGGTTCTTTCTGCGACGCGTTGTTCAAGTGTTTGATTCAATTTTTGTATCTCAATTTCAGCGAGCTTTCGTTCATTAAGTTCAATATTTAATTGTTCATTTAATACGTGTAATTCTTTGGTTCTATCCAATACTCTTTGGTTCAGCTCTTTATTAAATTTACGGATATTTCTGTAAGAATTCCAGATAGATATTGCAAGAAGAACGGTAAGAAAAATAATAATTACCAATAAATAAACTAAATTACGTTGTTTTTGAATTTTTGAACCTTGCTGCTTCAATACAGAATTTTGTTTTAAAATTTGTGTATGTTGCAAATCCATTTGTTTCTTTTGTTTGAATAAAAATTTATTTCCAGAATCCAATTTATTTTTTTGCAATATAAGCTTTTGCGAATAATC
>JAGODS010000286.1 GCA_017998135.1 Bacteroidales bacterium | reverse complement strand
CCCCCACCCTGACCCTCCCCTTAAAACAAGGGGAGGGATGGAAAAGGCGGATAATGTGGCTAAAGCCGGAAAAGGAGAGTATTTTTTATCCGTCAGCTAAAGCAGACGGTAAGCGATGATAAATGATAAATGATGAATTGTAGTTGTGGCTAAAGCCGGAAAAAGGAAGCTAATTATATCCGTTGGCTAAAGCCAACTGTAAGCGATTGACAGAAGAAAAGTTATAAGTTTTAAAGGAGGAGTGATAAGAATTATCAACTGAGGCACGGAGCATACTGAAGAATACTGAGATATTCTTTACGGCTTGGCGTTTTAGCGAGAAAATAAAAAGAGTCGAAGCGTGGATGCTTTGCCGAACAAGATATATTACACTGAGTTTTTATTATGTGATAAATTTTATTATACTTTTTCAGTAAAAAAATGGACAATTGTCTATTTTTTTTTCTAAAATTGATTTTTGAAAAAAAATCATTATAATATTGCAAAATCTTTTTTTTAATTATACAAATTGACTATATGAAAAATCTTAAAATCAAATTAACAGGTTTAATAATACTAAGTGTGTTATTTTTTTATGCAAAAGCCCAAAATTGCTGGGACTTAACTGATAACCCCTATACTATGGGATTTGAAACATCGGAAATTAATGATTTTAATTCTAACTGGAGAAATGTAGATGGAAATTATGATGAAAATTTTTGGACAATAGATACTGACGAACCTTATTCAGGAAACTATTCATTAATTGCATTCGGTTATAATAATGATTCATTAATATCAAGATGTTTTAATATGAATAGTAATAAAGAATACATTATTAGTTTTTGGATATTAAATAGTTCATTATTTGGTAATACTAAAAGCATCAAATTGATTGCTGGTTATAAAAATAATATTTTTGATACAGTTTTATTAGATATAAAAGATATGAAATTTAAAACTTATAAAATTTTTTCCGCTTTATTTAAACCTAAAAAAGATAGTACTTATTATTTTTGCTGGGTGCCTTATGGTGAAGCTAGTTCTGATTATATGATTTATATAGACGATATAGAAATCAAGGAATTTGCCTGCACTGCATCAGTTGATTTGGGCGTTGATGATACTATCTGCGAGGGGAGCAGCAAGCAGTTGGATGCCGGTGCAGACTTTGCGACTTATTTATGGAAAAAAGACGGTGTGCAGGTGGGGACAGAGCGTTATTTAACTGTTGATACTGCAGGAGTTTATAGTGTAGATGTAGTTGACCAGTTTGACTGCGAAACTAATGATGAAATTAATATTTCTCTGTTCAGTTATCCTGAAACTATGTCTTGCTTAGTGTATCAAAACGGAAAAGATACCTTGATAAACAGTTTATCTGTCTGCGACAAACAAACGGTTGTTTTGGTAAGCGGTTTGAATGCTGCATATAAAGCGGTATGCGACATCAATTGGTATGAAGAAGACAGATATAGCCCTATTAGCACAAGCGACACATTGCGGGTAACAACCCCGGGCGTTTATTATTACAAAGCGCTGCACAAAACCTTAGGCTGCGAACAACAAAGCAGCAACAGCGTTTATGTTAATATAAAATATCCTTATTCATTGCTAAAAATATTTGTTGCTCAAACAGATACAGTAACAGGGAAAAATATAATACAATGGGAAATACCAACAGATAAAGATGCTATAGCAAATTATAATATATATAGGGAAAAAGACATAGCGGGAGTTTATGATAAAATAGGAACAGTTATTAATAATGGGACAATAAATCATTATGTTGATTCAACATCAAATCCTGAAGTAAAAGCTGAAAAATATAAAATTTCTTTAACCGACACCTGTGGAAACGAGTCAGAACTTAGCGATTATCATAAGACGATGCATCTTTCAATAAGTCCAGGAATAGGGAATAAATATAATCTAATATGGGATAATTATATTGGCAAGGATTATACAACCTTTGTGATATACAGGTCAAACAAACAAAATATGGGAGTCGCTGAAGAAATAGCCTCAGTGGCAAGCACTACTTTTGCCTATACAGACATTCCCCCGCTTGGTGACACTGTTTCATATTATGTAATCGGAATTGTTAAAAAAGGAATAAAAAAAGATGAAGTTATTTCTTTTTCAAATGTGGTTTCAAGCAAAAGTGTCGGAATTAATGAGCTTGGAATGGGGGTCGCAGACTTGAAAATATATCCCAACCCCGCCTCTGAAAGGTTGAATGTTGAATTTTTAATGCTTAATGAAGGGAAGGTGGATATTAGATTATTAGATATAACAGGCAGGGAAGTAGCTGTGGTATTAAATGAAGCGAGAGCTATAGGGAAGAATAATGTGGCATTTAATATTGGAAATATTGATAAAGGGATATATTTTATGAGAGCTGCAATTGGAGAAAATTTGATGATTAAAAAAATAATTAAGAATTAAGGTGCTGATGTGCTAATGTGCCAATTTGCTGATGTGCCGATTTGCTGATGTGATAATGTGCTTATTGAAAGCTTAGGAATATTATTGAAAAAAGTACAAAAACAATAGCTGATAATAATAAATAATATATTAACAAACATAAATTTTAATAAATATGAAAAATCTTAAATTTTATTTAACAGTATTTGCAGCATTATTAATGCTGAATCTTAACCTGCAATCTCAAACTAAAGATTGCAATAACCTGAGCACTCCCTATACTATGGGCTTTGAAAATGATGAAACCGATTTTGCCAACTGGACTGCTATTGATGGTAATAATGATAATAAAAAATGGACGAAATATGAAGATCCTGATTATGCTAAATCAGGATCTTTTCTTTGTGTTATATCAAAATATAATAATGATTGGTTATACACTCCTTGTTTTATCCTTGAAGCAGGGGACTCCGTAAAAATTTCTTTTTGGTATAAATTACAAAGTTACATGGTTAGTCATTCGCAACATTTAAAATTATCATTACGCATAGCTACTCCTTCTCAAGACTCTACTTTAAATACTACTTTACTTGATATTAAAGATATTAGTAATACAAGCGAATATAAAAAAGCTGAATATTATTTTAGTCCCACATCTTCAGGTACTTATTATTTCGGATGGTTTGCACACGGTTTTTCAGGATGTTGCCCGATAATGTATCTTGATGACATAGAAATCAGCAAATTCAATTGTTCAGGTATAACGACCAATTTAGGTGCAGACAGGACGATATGCAAAGGAGATACTATTACCCTTGATGCAGGCGAAAGTTTAACAGATATCAACTGGAGTTCAGATCTAAATAATCATACCCCCTATTTTAAAATATGGGATGCCGAGACAATAATACTAAATGCTAAGCAAGCACATTGCAATGTCATAGACACTATTACTATTTATAAATTCACTTACCCCGAAGTATTAAATGTAATAGCGGGCGGAGATACCGTTATCTGCTATAAGGACTCGGTAATGCTTAGCACCAACCTATTGCAGGATGACATTGACAACAGTACAATAAAATGGTATGAAGAGGATACTTACAGCTCCGTTGGCACAGGGGCGACTTATAAAGCAAAAACACCTGGATATTATTATTATAAGTTAGAGCATAATAGTCTCGGCTGCAAAGCGACTTCAAACAGCAAAACGGTAGAAGTCAGGTATCCTTTTGAAGGACAAGAG
>JAGODS010000285.1 GCA_017998135.1 Bacteroidales bacterium | reverse complement strand
AAGCCTGCCTTGTCATATCATAAGCTTCCTGTTGGTTGGAAGGCTCAAAAACAGGAAGCATAGCAAAGCCAGCATAAAAACGGGAATCCTGTTCATTTTGTGAAGAATGCATAGAGGGGTCGTCGGCAGCAACAACAACAATAGCGCCATTAGCACCGGTAATAGCGGAATTGATAAAAGGGTCTGCTGCTACATTAAGCCCAACATGCTTCATAGCCACAAGAGCTTTTTTCCCTGCATAAGACATACCCAGAGCGGCTTCCATTGCAGTCTTTTCGTTTACCGACCAGGAGCAACATATATTTAGTTCTTTAGCCTGTTTAGAATTCTGAACAAATTCCATTATTTCAGTAGAAGGAGTGCCCGGGTATCCATACATACCTGAAATGCCTTCATCTATAGCAGCCTGCGCTATGGCTTCATCGCCCATTAATAAGAGTTTATGCATTTGTTTATAAAAGATTTAATTATTTTTTTTGGTTTACAAAACTAATAATAATTGTTATATAATAATTAAAAAACATATTTTAATTGAAAAAATTGCAATAATCAAAGTATAGAGAAGGATTTCGGAATGTATATTTTTTCTTAAAGAAATTAAATAATTAGAGCAAACAATAGATAATGGTATAAAAATTAAGCATAAATAAGCCTCAGTAATCAACGAATTATAAAATAACTGGCTTAGCAAAACAAGCACTAACCAAAATAAAGCTAAATAAATTCTTCTTACTTTTAACTGCTTGTCTCTGTTTCTCCCAAATATTGAAATTATAGATAGAAAAAAAATAAATATAACCGGTATTGCAAGCAATTTAAAATATAAATTAAATCCCTTTAATACAAAAGATTTTAATGAATATATATGAATATAGTCGTTAATTTTTATAATAAATTGCTCTGTGTAAAAATAATAAGTAAAAGAAAAAAGCAACGGAATAATAAACCCTGTAATATATATAACCCATACCCTAAAGTTAAATATCTTGAAAACCACTAAACTAATAAAAATGAAAACAATTAATAGCAAAGCAGGTTTATAGAGCAAACCAGCTATTGAAGCATAAAAACCTATATTAAAAACTTTAGCATATTTCTGCTCCTCACCATAAATACTGAAAAGACCTTCTATAGTAAGTATTACAAACAAAGACGATATTAATGCAGAATTTATAAATAACGTTGAGGGATGATAACTGCTTAATATTATAAATAAAAGCCCGGGTAATAAACTGGCTTTATTTATTAATTTATGATTATAGCAAAGATTATTGATTAATATAGCTTCAATAAACAACAATAAATAAGCGAATAATGCAGATAAGTAATATTTTTGATTAAAAAACTTAATTATTTCTGAACTTTCATTAATAGTATTATAATAACCTGCGTGCAGGAAAGCATCCATTCTAAATATTAATCCAAAGACGAATATAAAGATATAGAAAAAAATATTGTTGGTATTGCTGAGACGAAATAGCAAAACGTATAATTATAAATTGCTTAAATAAATTAAATCATTTCCAAGATCCTTACGATAATATTTATTTTCATAATCTATCTTAAGGGCGTTATTATAAGATTTATTCAAAGCTTCTTTGATTGTTTTGCCAAAAGAAGTAAGGGCAAGCACCCTCCCGCCCGATGTAATTATTTTATCCCCATCAATAGCAGTGCCCGAGTGAAAAACAAGGCTGTCTTTCACAGCATCCAAACCTGAAATAATTTTCCCTTTCTCATAAACCCCCGGATAGCCCTGCGAAACAAGTATTACAGAAGTAGCAAACCTATCATCAATTTCAATATTTTTTTCATTAATATTATTAAAAATAACAGCTTCAAATAAGTCTATAAAGTCTGATTTTATACGCGGTATGACAGACTGCGCTTCGGGGTCGCCAAGCCTGGAATTATATTCTATAACATAAGGCGTCCCTTCAACATTTATAAGCCCGAAATAAAGAAAACCTTTATAATTGATATTCTCAGCTTGCAGACCTCTTATTGTAGGTAAAATTATACTTTGCTCTATCTTATCCATTAAAGCTTTGTCAGCAAAGGGAACGCCGGAAACAGACCCCATACCACCGGTATTAAGACCTGTATCACCTTCGCCTATTTTCTTGTAATCTTTGGCTGCAGGCAATATTTTATAATTCTTCCCATCAGTAATAATAAAAACTGATAATTCAATCCCTTCAAGAAACTGTTCGACAACGACCTCTTTTCCTGCTTCTCCGAATTTTTCATTAAATATCATCTCATTAAAACAATCGCAGGCTTCGCTTAAATCTTTGCAAATAACAACGCCTTTCCCTGCAGCAAGACCATCAGCCTTTAATACATAAGGAGGTTTTATTGACATTAAAAAAGGCTTAAAATCATTAGTATTATTTCTGTTGAAAGACTTATAAAAAGCAGAAGGTATTTTGTATTTTTTCATAAAAGATTTTGCGTAAGACTTACTTCCCTCAAGCCTTGCCCCGGATGCAACAGGACCAATTACCGGTATTGAGTTCAACTCTTTATCTTCGAGGAAAAAATCGTGCAAACCTTTAACCAATGGTTCTTCTGCTCCGGGTACAACCATATTTATCTTTTCGGATAAAACAAAAGTCCTGATAGCCTCAAAATCAAGCGGAGACAGATTTACATTAGTACCGCAAGCGGCAGTACCGGCATTACCGGGGGCTATAAACAGTTTTTCAACTTTGGAGCTTTGAGCTATTTTCCATGCTAAGCAATGCTCCCGCCCACCAGAACCTAAAAGTAAAATTTTATACATATAAGATTATTAGAAAAGATGCAAAAATAAAAAAAGCCCGCTAATTAACGGGCTTTTTTTATTAGATTTAACACAGTATATATTATTTCTTTTTACCAACACTTCCTTTTTTTTCAGGAGCTTGCTTCTGTTGTTTGGTAGCATCTTTTTTACCAGTTTTATCATCTTTAATTGGTTCGGCAGGTTTAATATCTTTAGTAGCGTCAATGGGCTTAGCTTCTTCTTTAATTACAGGGGTAACAGGAGTTTGTATGTTACCTTCGGATTTAGGTTTAGGAATATAATCCTGTCTGATAATTCTAAATTCGGTTCTACGGTTTAACTGGTGAGCAGCTTCTTTTTCATCATTAGATTTAAGCTTGCTTATAAAAGCATCAGTGATAACAGTACCTTTCTTAAATGTATATTTTTTATTATTAAAAACAACAGTTTTAACTTCTTTTAATTCTCTTGGCACCTTTTCACCATATCCTTTGGCTATCATCCTTTCAGTATCAATCCCTTTCTGGATAAGGTAATTAACAACTGACTGAGCTCTTTTCTGAGATAAAGTATCATTGTACTCGTCTTTTGCTCTGGTATCAGTATGAGAAGCAAGCTCAATTACAATTTTAGGATTGTCCATCATAGTTTCAAACAAATCATTTAATGAATCCTGGTATTGAGGTTTTAAATCCCATTTTGCCAAATCATATAAAATGTCAGGTAATACAATTGGTTTTTTTGGTATTGGTCTAAGGTTTTTATCAAGGACGAGGTCCTTACTTTGTTCAAGACCAACAGTAGTTATCTGTCCTTTGGCATTAAAATATAAAGGTTCCTTGCTAAAAACAAGATTATAAGTCTTTTTTGGAAGTATTTGATTAGTATAAAATT
>JAGODS010000284.1 GCA_017998135.1 Bacteroidales bacterium | reverse complement strand
ACAAAGCTGCTAAAAAATTGTGTCAACTATTAAATGAAACTGAAACATTTTATCCAGGTACAACTCTCAGGTTATTATATAAAATCGCGTCAGGTTAATCTGCGTCTAAGTCAGGAGTTCTGAAATTTATTTTTTATATATTCATAATCTAATGATTATAAATGTTTTACATTTGCAAAATGTGAAACATTTAAAACAATTATAGAAGATTAATTTAAGTTGTTGCTCAATTTTGGCATAATATTTGATGGTATATAAAGGTTTGGAAGAAGAATTTTATAAAATTTATTTTACAAACGGGAAGATAAATCTAAGACGAAGCGTGGACGCTTCGCCTAACAAGACACTTCACCTAACGGGACACTTCACCTAACGGGACGCTTCGCCTAACAGGACGCTTCGCCTAACAGGACACTTCACCTAACGGGAAAGTAAAGTTGAATAGTAATGTATTAAAAATGCCGAAAAAACCAATTTACTATCCCTAAACTATCCGAAGACTATCCCTAAACTATCCGTAAACTAATCGTAACAACACCAATAAGACACGTATAATAATAGGAAAGAAAGCTAAATGAAATAGTTCAGCAATAGCATTGCAAACTTATATCGTATTTTCTTATTATAATGAATTTCCTTTACCAGTTAAAGGATTAATTTATAAAATTGGGCTACAATTTAATATTAGGTAAACGGAGTATTTTCTTCTGCTCATTATCCTGTTTAGTTATATTGAACGGGGAATTAAATGTTTCTAAATGATTTGGGCTAAAGCCACGATAATGTGGTGAAACTATCTATCCCCCTACCTAAAGGTAGGGGCTATTGATAATCAAAGGATTAAAAAAATATTAAATAATTTTAGACTTTTTCGAGTAGTCTCATAATTTAATAAACTCAACTCTTCTGTTATTTGCTTTTCCTTCGCTGGTATTATTAAGAGAAATTGGTTCTTTTTCACCTTTGCCGTCAGTTTCCATTCTTGAAGCATCAATTCCAAATTCAGCAGATAAAGAATTTTTAACAGCAGCAGCTCTCTTTTGACTTAGAGTAAGATTTTTAACATCATCCCCATCGCTATCTGTATGTCCTATAATTTTAACTTTTACTGTCGGGTTATCTGTTAAAACTTTTGAAATTTCCTTTAGAACCGGATAAGATTCAGGTTTAATTTTATCAGAGCCACTATCAAAATAAATTCCATTAACGGTCAATTTACCCTCTGTAATAAGTTTGCTTCTTATATCCGGGGTTGACTGCGCTATCCTAATATTAGTAATGTAGGCATTATAGTCAGGCATTTCACAGCTATGTAAATTTATTCTGAAAGTGTTTATTTTTAGACCTTCAGGAATCAATCTGACAACATCAAAAACTTTTTCCTGGTCTAACCAAAGACGTACTCTTTGTTTTTGTACCCATAAAGATACTCTTATTATTTTATTATTATTATTTTCAAGATGAGTTGTTGAAAATTGATTCCAGTTAGTTCCATAATTTTGGTCTTTCCAATTCGAATTACCAACCCAGTCCTGATTTAGAGATATAGAAAAACCTCCAACTCCCGGAACAAGTTCATTTATACCTTCTCCTTCAATTTTTTCATATAAATCAAAATAAAAGCAGTTTGAATTTTCCTTATAGCTATATATAAAATCAAATTCCAATGTATAATTTTCTGCCAGCTTCAATGTTATTTCAGGCAAATGAACTGCTTCAAGATTGGGTTTAAACCAATTGCCCGGATATTTATCAATTGTAACTACTTCACCCCCTCCATCAGTATTCCATTTTGCCGGATATTCGCCAAGTATATCCTGCGAAAAATCTTCAAAATATAATACCTGGTCGCCTGATATAAATTCATATTTTTTATAAGTAGTGAATTGCCTGTCATCCTGTACATTGTCAGTTTTTGACTTATCCAGTTGACTATCATCAGAATTGTTTTCTTCTATCTCGGTATCTTGATCCGTTTTGCTTTCTTTATCCTTTTTTTCTTTTTTCTTAAATAAATTTTTTACACCATCCTCCACTTTGTCCAATCCCTTATCAATACCCTCATCGGTCTTTTGGTCTGCACGGTTTATAGTTTTATTTTTAATTTTTCCCTTTACATCTATTTGAGCTTTTATTGGAACAATAATAATTATTGTTAAAAACATTATAATAAAAGGAATTAGTACTTTTTTATTCATAATTATATAGTGTCTAAATCTTTGCAAAATTATAATAAATTTTATAACTATTCAGCATCCAAAATTTTATTATCTACCCAGCCACTAATTTATTAAAATTGATAAAGATTTTGTAATTTTATTAATTTATTAACCTTAATATATTAGTATAAATCACTTATATTTCAACCTTATTTGCTGAAAGCACTTGCAAAGTTGTTTGTTTAATATTTTAAATTTTTACCTTAAAGGACATTAAAAACACACTAAGGTTACAAAATATCAATCTGGAATACTTTGTAGTCTTTTTGTTTAAAATAATTCTTATAATATATTATCAACAAGGTAACAACCTGCTGATTAATAACATAATATTCTATTCTGCTATTTCTTTAATAGCTTCTACTAATTTATCCAAATCGGCGGTGGATGTATAAACATTAGGAGCCACACGCACACCCTTAACCTGCTCGCTGTCTATGGCGACTGTAAATATCTTATGCTTGTCAAATAAATAATTGGCAAGTTCTGCAGGGGTTTTATCTTTAACTGCAAGCAAAGCGATAGCACAGGATTGATAATCTTTAAGCGGTGTGTTTATCTTTACACTTTTAAGTGCAGACAGTTTATCCACCCAATAATTTTTCAAAAATCTTAACCTGTCTTCCTTTCGCTGCGCCCCAATAATATTAAAAAAGTCAATTGCTGCCAATATTCCCAATTTGGCTGAAATAGGATGTGTACCTATATGCTCAAATTTCTTTATGCTGTCATTAGCCGCTTTTGAATCTCCAAACAAAGGCCAGACTTTGGATATTTTATCCTTTTTTATATAAAGTAAACCCGTTCCCAACGGAGCGCATAACCATTTATGCAGACTACAGCCGAAATAATCGCAGTTGAGTTCAGATATTTTATAATTCAAATGAGCAAATGAATGAGCCCCGTCAACAATTACTTCTATACCCTTACTATGTGCCATATCGCAGATTTTCTTCACAGGTAATACCTGCCCTGTAAGATATACAAGATGTGATATAAGTATAACTTTTGTCTGCTCCGAAATAGCCTCCTCGTAAATTTTTACCACCTGATTATCATTAACAGGCAAAACAGGTATTTTAATCTCCCTTATCTTGGTTCCGAAGCGTTTAGCTCTCATCTCAAGAGCTTCTTTCATACTCGGATATTCCATATCTGCATAAAGTATCTCATCCTGCGGATTTAACTCTATCCCTAAAATAACATTATTTAAAGCCTCAGTAGTATTCCTGCATATAACGAGCTCCTCAACAGTGCAACCCGCAAAATCTGCAACTTTCTTTTTCACTGCTGCCAAATCCTGCTCCATCAGCCGCCTCATATAGAAAGAGGGCTTTTCATTAATCATCCTTATCTTTTCTGTAAAAGCATTTAACGATGATAAAGGTTGCGGACTAAGATAACCGTTTTCAAGGTTAATAAAATCAGGCGAAAGCTCATAAG
>JAGODS010000283.1 GCA_017998135.1 Bacteroidales bacterium | reverse complement strand
ATATTATAAACTATATTATGAATATCTTCCTATTCCTTCATTAGGACCAATTCAAAAGCCGTTAACTATTTTTTGGGGAGTTATACGAAATGATACGATGCAGAGAAAAGTAAAAGTATTAAAATTAGAAAACTCTTGCTTTAGAAGCTAAGCTTTTTCAAAAAGCTTAGCTTCTTTTATTTAAGAAACCCGTATAACACTTAAAATTTTCTATCCATTTGTTTTTTTTATCAGCTTTAGTAAATTGTAAGCGATTGGTTAATCTAAATTCACCCCAGCCTTCTCCTTGTCTAAGTAAAAGGAGTTGCAATAAATATCAATTTCACCTTTATTCTTTAAAAAAAACTGGAGAGGGCAGAAAGAATTATTACTTATTAGTTTTGAGTGTGGAGTAGTTGATGAGCAGGGCGTTGGCTTTGCGGAGTTCTTTGGTGAGAGCGTTCACGGTTTCCATTTTTATATTTTTATCTATTTTAAGGGAAAAGATAAGTTCATTATCAGGGGATAATTCAGCTTCATTCTTTATTTTATTTATGTATTCGGAGAGCTGAGTTAGTTTTATAATTTCATTATTGATTTGAATTGAAGTTTCAGCTTTATCTGAATAACCGACTATTATCTCACGGACTAATCTTTTTTTCTTGATTTTGACAGTTTCGGAAGCATAAGGTTCTTTGAATTTCAATAATAGTTTATTAGTTTTGAAGGTGGTTGTTACCATAAAAAAGAATAGTAGCATAAAGATAATGTCAGGCAGCGAAGCTGTTGATAAAACCTGTATAGATTTTAATCTTTTATTTCCTTTGATAAATCTGCCTTGCATATATTATTAATTATTATCTGGTTCGGCTATGTTTACAGGTATAGCGGTTTTGAGGGCAAGCATTTGTTCCTGGTTGAGTTTGTCAATGTGTTTGTTAAGCACCTGCATTGACATAGCTTCACGTAGTTCTTTGAAGGCAGTGATTATAATATCCTGAACTTTAATATAGGTTTCAAAGTTAGACGCTTTATCGTATTTAAGAAGTATAATACCTTCGGATGTTTTAATATTGCCTAATATATCAATAGCTCGTTGTATTTCGTTGGCAGCTTCGGTGTTTTTGTTGAATAGTTCTTGATTTTTTCTGGTTGATAGAAAAATTTTACTTGATTTTTCTTTGTTTTCAGTTGGATTGGCAATAAAATCTTTAATGAGTGCATTGATTTCTGAAGGTTTTACTTTGCGTTTATCAATAATAAGGTTGTTTTTATTATCAATAAAAATTGTAAGTACGTTGCGTTTCTGTACTTCGGAGATATTTTTTTTAATAGTGTCATTCAGGGGTTGGAGACGGCGCATAATACCTTTGCTATAGTCCATAGTAGCGGTTACAAGAAAGAATATCAGAAGCAGAAAAGCAATATCAGCCATAGATCCAGCATTAATATGTGGTTGTTCCCGTCTCATTTTTTAAAACTTTTCTTTATTTCATAAAAAATTGCTGTTAATACAGTTATTACAAGCAAAGCAAAAACACTGATAATACCACTGCCTATAATTTTAGATCCTGTTCTGCCTATATTATTGTTGAAATAGAAATCGCTATAATCAGGGTAGGAGAGGAGATATATGATGATTAGAATGAATAGAGTAAAACCTGCAATCAGAAGGCTGTGTTTACTGCGCAGGGCTTTGTTGAATATAGCTATTGTTGAAATGATGACTATTGCAATAATTGTAATTCCGAGTATTATATAAGTTATTATTGCAAAAAAATCAAATAAGTTTTCATTGCGGTTTGATGTATCTGAATTATTATAGCTGAAGGCAAAAATAATTATAGAGGTCAAAGCAGCAAGCATTATTATTAAAATGGCTGAAACTGAGAGTCGTCTGATTAAGTGATTATTCATTATTTTTATACTTTAATAGGATATCCATAAAGCTGATAGTGGCGTCTTCCATAGTATTCACCAGAGCGTCAATCTTTGCAATTATATAATTATAGAAAACCTGAAGTATCATAGCTACTATAAGTCCGAAAACTGTAGTAAGCAGAGCGACTTTAATACCTCCTGCAACAATGGAAGGTGAAATGTCGCCTGCTGCTTCTATAGAGTCAAATGCCTGAACCATCCCGATGACAGTGCCTAAGAAACCGAGCATTGGAGCGGTGGATATAAAGAGAGAAATCCATATAAGATTGGCTTCAAGCCTGCCCATCATTACTGAGCCGTAAGATATAATAGATTTTTCAGCTATGTCCAGCCCTTCTTTATATCTTTCCAATCCCTGATAAAAGATGCCTGCAACTGGTCCGCGCGTATTGCGGCAGAGTTCTTTGGCTTTTTCGGTTCCGCCTTCGTTAAGGGCTTTTTCAATGTTATTTAATAGTTTATCCGTGTTAGTAGTAGAAAGGTTAAGGTAAATTATCCTTTCAATAACAATACTAAGACCTATAATAAGACAAATCAAAATGGGCGCCATCCATATAGGACCGCCTTCAATAAATTTTTCTTTAAGTGTGAGATGAAAAGCTCTAAAACTATTGTCTGATGCAGATGCGTTTTGTGCTAAACATAAGCTTATTTCTGCTGAAAAGGTAATGAGTATTAAAAATAATATTTTGATTTTTTTCTTCATTTTGATTGCTGTTAAATAAATGCAAAGATAAATAAAATATGAATTATGCTTAACAGAGTGTGTTTTTGTTACTGCTCAGCAGACTTAAAAGACTTATTAATAATATGTTAAAACAAATATTTTTACAAACAAAGCTCACAAATTTTTTATCTCAAAGACCACAAAGTTTTGCAGGTTGATATTTTTATTAATCTGATAAGGTTTTTAATCTATTTATTCGCAGTATGTGGTAAATTGCTCTATAATCTGATTTTTTTAATAAAAGTAAAAGCCAAGTTTTTTTTCAATAATATTAATTTTCGCAACGGGATAATTAAGTAATAATAATGGGAGTTTATTTATAATGGAATAAACCGTTTTTAGGTTTTTTACTGCGTAAGGGTTTGTAGAATTTACGGGAAGAATTAGGATTTCCACCTTTATTTTTTTTCCGAAAAAGATTAAAACTTTTTTGATTATCACCTGAAATGCCTGCATTATAGAATCTGCCTCTCTTTTTTTGTTTAGCAAGTGCATCTTTACTTTTGCTATTAACTGAATTTTTTGGGAATCTTCTTTTTTCAGCGCTCAATTCTCCTAAATAACCGCTTCTGACTTTTATTCCTGAGCGTTGAGAGCTAAAAGAGCGTTTCTGGCTACGTAAAGAGCTCATAAAGCGCCCTCTTTTTAATGTTACATCTTTACCTGCCGATGCGCTCCAGAAATATTTAGGATAACGGGTATTATAGTTAAGTGAAGTACCTGTCTTTTTTCTTACGGTTTTTGGTGCTTGTGATATCCTGTTTTTATTGCTAAACTGCCCAAAAACTGATACATTCAGTATTAAAAATAATGCTAATATATATAAATAGATATTTTTCATAGATTGATTTGCAAAAGTAATATTTTTTAAGAAAAAAGTATTTTTTTATTAGACGAAGCGTGGATGCATTATCTAACCTCATTAATTCATGAATTTTTTCAAAAAATAAATCTCCCGCAGATTTCGCAGATTTTCGCTGATATTAATTTTTTCTGCGTTTATCTGCGTTATCTGCGGGAAACTCTAATGAGTAACTTTT
>JAGODS010000282.1 GCA_017998135.1 Bacteroidales bacterium | reverse complement strand
TTGCAGAACAAACATAATGTTAAAACTATTTCTGAACTTATTGAAATAAAAAATCAACTTTCAGATAAGCTCAACAATATCATATCCTTTGAAAAGGAGCTATTTGATTTAAAATCTAAAATAGAAGTTAAAAAAAAATATCTTGACGACAAATCAGATATTTTATCCGCAAACAGAGTTTCAGCCATACCGCATATAGAAAAACAACTTAAACAATTCTTAACTAAATTAGGTATTCCAGGTGCTGAAATCAAGATAATAACAACTACTAATACCGAATTTAATAATAGCGGGAAAGATGAAGTTGTTTATTATTTCAATGCAAACAAGGGCAATGATAGCAGGGAAATATCCAAAGTAGCATCAGGGGGCGAACTATCAAGGATAATGCTTGCTGTTAAAGCTCTGCTATCGGAAAAGAACCAACTGCCAACAATTGTTTTTGATGAGATAGATATTGGCGTTTCTGGCGAGATAGCTCTCAAAACTGCTTCAATAATACATAAGATGTCTGAACGGATGCAGGTTATTGTCATCTCACACCTTCCGCAAATAGTTGCTAAAGGAGATATACATTATCTTGTTTATAAAGATATTAATGATAATATTACTCACTCCAAAATACGTAAACTTAACAAGGAGGAACGAATTGAAGAAATAGCTAAAATTATAGGCGGAGATAAAATAACATCTGCAACAATTGAAACTGCTAAAGAATTGCTTAAACAATAATTAATTTGGGCTTCTAAAAAACATATAAATTTCAATCCTAAAGATGCTATAAGAATGAACAATAGAAAATATGACAATTATATTAAGTTAAAAACAAAGTTTGAACGTTTTACCTAACTCAGTAATAAGAGATGCCCTAAAATATAAGCTTTTATGAATAAATTTAATATCCGGGTTTACGGTATTTATATAGAAAACAAAAAACTGTTAATAACAGACGAATTCAGGCTGGGAATCAAAATGACAAAATTTCCGGGCGGCGCCCTAAACTATGGCGAAGGAACTATAGATTGTCTTAAAAGAGAAATGCTTGAAGAAACAGGCTTAGACTTTATAGTAAATGAACATATTTATACTACAGATTATTTTCAACCTACAGAATTACTAAAAGAGCAACAACAACTGATAGCAATTTACTACTCAATAAGCACAACAAATCCAGGTTTGTTGAAAACTACGGATAAAAAATTCGACTTTCCTGAATTAGTTGAGGGAGTTCAGACATTCAGATGGTTGCCTTTAGAAAAACTTGATAAAAATGAATTTACATTTCCAATAGACCAAAAGTTAGCATCAATTTTAAAAAATTCAGATTATGGCAGTTGACAAATATTATGTGGTTTGGGAAGGTCTAAAACCTGGAATTTATAGAACATGGAAAGAATGTGAAGCGCAGATTAAAGGGTTTACCAATGCCAAATATAAATCATTTGCGAGCAGTCAGGAAGCTGAAATAGCATATAAAAGCAGTTATTACTCATATTTTAAGAAAAAAACTCCCAATACAATAAGTCATCTTTACAATAGTTTACCTGCAAATGTAGAAAAGCCTATTATTCCAAGCGTTTGTGTTGATGCTTCCTGTATCGGAAATCCTGGTCTAATGGAATACAGAGGAGTTGACACAGCTTCTGGAAAAGAAATATTTAAAGCAGGTCCTTTTAAAAACGGGACTAATAATATCGGTGAATTTCTCTCAATAGTTCACTGCCTCGCTTTATTAAATAAAAATAACATAAAAACCATAATTTATTCGGATTCAATAACAGCAATGAACTGGATTAAAGCAAAAAAACATAAATCCAAACTGAAAAAAAACGAGGACAATAAAGAAATATTTGAATTATTGGATAGAGCCGTCTTGTGGCTCAATAACAATGGCTATAACTGCGAAATAAGAAAATGGAACACTGAGCTTTGGGGTGAAATTTTTGCAGATTACAATCGTAAATAAATTTGATAATGTGATATAATGATAATTTAGTAATGCAATAATATATTAATTTAGAAATGAGAGAATTAATATTTATTAACAATCTATTGTTAATAAATAATATTTTTTTTCTTAATTTTGCTTAAAAATAACACCTTATTTTGTACCCGTATTTAAACTTATTATTATGATAAACTCTAAATATTCTATTAGCTATAATATAATTTATAGTTCTTTTATAGCAATAATAGGCAATTTAACAGTATTTTTTGTTCCAAAAAACAAAGAAGAATTTGAATTTGAAAGACATCCTGACAAGATAACTGCCCTCCCCTCAGAGTTTACAACATTAATAAGTTTTGCCGCCGCCGACAATGATTTTCTCAATGAGTTTGCTAACAATAATAATAATCTTAATAAAAAATATAACTGGCAGGAAAAAACCATCCTTGTTGTAGAAGATGATGAATCAAATTTCCTTTTTATGAAATATGCCCTTAAAAAGACGCGGGCAAGAGTATTGAGGGCAACAGACGGGAGAGAAGCTATTGAAATGTGTGAAATGAACCCTAAAATCAACCTCGTTTTAATGGACATACAACTCCCTATATTGAACGGTTATGATGCTACTGTTGAAATAAAAAAATCACGTGAAAATTTACCAGTGCTTGCACAAACAGCTTATGTTTCCGAAACTGACAAAAACCGCTGTTTTGATTGTGGCTGCAATGAATTTATAGCTAAACCAATTGACAAAAATACTTTACTGGAAATTATTAGTAAATACATATAAGTACTAAGTATTAAGTATAAGGTACAAAGTACTAAATACCAGGAACAAAGTACTAAATTTAAGCTTGCTTATACTAAGGTTTATAAGGTTTTTACAATATATAAACTCTAAAATTTTACTGCTGAGTAGTTACACAGTTTTTGTATAAATATATATTATTTTAATTTGTCAGGTTTAGAATTTAACAGAAAAAGTTCAAAGTCAGATAAGAAATTATTAATTTCTTTATTACCTTCAATATTTAATAAACCTGCTATTTGAATTAATTCCAATTTGTTTATAACTTCAATTTGTTTAATCACTATATCTTTATTTATCTCGGAAGAGCAAAAGATAATATAATTAAAATTTTTAAACTCTTTAATAAGACTAAAATTTTCAACAGTATTATGGACTAAGAAATAATTACAATTAAAATAGGAATGATAAAAAATATAAACAGGAAAGCTTATTTTAGTTGTTTTACTAAAAATACTTTTAAAACAATCAAAATATCTAAAATTCACATTTAAGTATTTATTAATTAACCATGCTAATTTAACCATCTTAAGCTCGGTTAAAATACCTATAAAATAATAGTCATTAGTAAGATTAAACTCTATTTTGATTTTATTAGTCATATTGCTTTTTAAGAAAAGTCTCTTTTGAAAAAAATTATTTCCCAAACCTACGAGTCTTAATAAACCTGAAGGATTTGATAAAATAAAAATTAATGTTTAATATGTTGCTTATTAACAGAATTAAAATTAAATAAAGAAAAAGCATTAATAGTTGTAAATTCCGCAACTTCGTCAATAGTTACAGCCTTTATCTCTGCAATAGTTTTAGCAATTAAAGGAATGGAAGAGGGCTCATTGCGTTTTTTACCAAAACCTGTTGGTGTCAGGTATGGAGCATCGGTCTCAAGCAATAAATATTCAAGCGGAATTAATTTAACAACATCTCTAATAAGGGACTTT
>JAGODS010000281.1 GCA_017998135.1 Bacteroidales bacterium | reverse complement strand
CAGATATTTTTATAAACGTTTTTTTTATTAATCTTTTAATATTAATTAATTATGCAAAATATAGATTGGAAAAATCTGTCATTTGGTTATTGTAAGACCGATTACAATGTAAGAAGTTATTACAGGAATGGCAAATGGGGCGAGATTGAAGTCTCCTCATCAGAGTATATAAATATGCACATAGCAGCTACCTGTCTGCATTATGGGCAGGAGTCCTTTGAAGGATTAAAAGCTTTCAGGGGTAAAGACGGGAAAGTTAGAATTTTCAGAATTGATGAAAATGCAAAACGAATGCAGCGCTCTGCTGAAGGTTTATTAATGGCTGAAGTGCCTGTTGAGCTTTTTAAAAAGGCTGTTTCTACAGCAGTAAAGCTTAATTCTCAATATATTCCTCCTTATGGCACTGGCGCTTCCTTATATATCCGTCCTTTATTAATAGGTTCGGGAGCGCAGGTAGGTGTTAAACCCGCTAACGAATATCTTTTTATGGTCTTTGTAACGCCTGTTGGTCCTTATTTTAAAGAAGGGTTTAAGCCCGTATCAATGCAAATTGTTAAGGATGCCGACAGGGCTGCACCTTTAGGCACAGGACATCTTAAAGTAGGCGGCAACTATGCGGCAAGTCTCAGTTCAGGGGAAAGAGCTCATAAGGAAGGTTTCGCTTCGGCTATTTACCTTGATGCTAAAGATAAAAAATATATTGACGAGTGCGGTCCTGCCAATTTTTTCGCTATTAAAAATAATACTTATATTACACCTAACTCTAATTCAATATTGCCTTCTATTACCAATATGAGCCTGCAGAAAATCGCAGAAGATATGGGCTTAAAAGTAGAAAAAAGAAATATTGCTGTTGAAGAGCTTGCAAATTTTGAAGAATGCGGCGCCTGTGGTACTGCGGCAGTTATTTCTCCTATCAAGCAAATTATTGACAGGGAAACTGGCAAAGTATATGAATTTTGTAAAGACGGAAAAGCCGGAAAAGTCTCCGAACAATTATATCATATTCTTACAGGTATCCAAAAAGGCGAAATGGCGGATAAATATGGTTGGAACTATATTGTTGATGAATTGAGCCTTTAATAAAAATTGTATGAAACCTAACAGGTTTTTTTAACCTGTTAGGTTTGTTTTATTCTGTAAGGTTTTTTAATTTTAATTAAAATTATGAATAATTCTGGTTTTTGTAATTTGAGTTTTTAAACATTTATTATTTTTGCACAGTTTAAATTTTATATAATTATGCAGAACAATATTGATATTAAGGAACTTAATGAACGAATTAAAAATGAAAGTTCTTTTGTTGATATGATAAACCTTGAGATGAACAAGGTTATTTACGGGCAGAAACAGATGGTTGAGCGTCTGCTGATTGCTTTACTTGCCAATGGTCATATATTGTTAGAGGGTGTTCCCGGTTTGGCAAAAACCCTCGCTATTAGTTCTCTTGCAAAAACAATAAAAGCTAAGTTTAACAGGTTGCAGTTTACACCGGATCTTTTGCCTGCGGACTTAATTGGTACTTTAATTTTCTCCCAAAAGCAGGAAGAATTTATTGTTAAAAAGGGTCCTTTGTTTGCTAATTTTATCCTTGCTGACGAAATTAACAGGGCGCCTGCTAAGGTACAGAGCGCTTTGCTTGAAGCGATGCAGGAACGACAGGTTACTATAGGGGAGAATACTTATCCTCTTCAGGAGCCTTTTCTGGTGCTTGCAACTCAAAACCCGATAGAGCAGGAAGGTACTTATCCGCTGCCAGAAGCACAGGTTGACCGTTTTATGCTCAAGGTGGTTATAAGTTATCCTTCTAAAGAGGAAGAAAAAGTGATTTTAAGAAAAAACATAACAGGAACTTACCCGGCTGTTAATGCTGTGATTACTCCTGAAGATATAATTAAAGCCCGTAATATTGTCAGGGAAATATATTTAGACGAGAAGATAGAGAATTATATTACAGACATTGTCTTTGCAACAAGATTTCCTGAAAAATTCAAACTTGAGAAATTTAAAACATTGATTAATTACGGAGCTTCCCCAAGGGCAAGTATTAATCTTGCACTTGCGTCAAAAGCCCTCGCCTTTATTAAACGTAGGGGTTATGTTATTCCTGAAGATATTAGGGCTGTTTGCGGCGATGTTCTCAGACATCGTATTGGACTTACTTATGAAGCCGAAGCAGAAAACATTACTTCTGAAGATATTATTAATGAGATTCTCAATACGGTTGAGGTGCCTTAATAGTATATAATTAAACCCGACAGGACGCTTCGTCTAACGGAATATGTCCTTTGATAGATACATATTTATTGCTGAGAGCAAAATTACTAATAATCTTAAAGCTTATAGGTTTTTATATTTTAAGTAAATCATTTACAAGCTCAGGAACTGCTATTGATGCTTTATTTTTAATAATAGTCAGATTGTTGATATAGTTAATATCTGTTGCTTTCGGGTCTATATAGTATTTGGGAATATTGCCGGGAACATAATTAATTAATCCTGCTGCAGGATAGACCTGCATAGAAGTACCTATAACGATAAAAATATCTGCTTTCTGGCAAAGTGGAACAGCATTAATAATTTCGGGTACTTCTTCGCCAAACCAGACAATATGGGGACGTAACTGATATCCCTTTTCGCATTTGTCTCCCAGATTTAACTGCCAGTCTTTAAGTGTATAAATTAAAGAAGAATCAAAAGTACTGCGGGCTTTGATTAACTCGCCGTGCAGGTGTAAGATACTTGAAGAACCGCTTCTTTCGTGCAGGTCGTCAACGTTTTGGGTAATAATATTAACTTTATATTTATTTTCTAATCGGGCAAGAGCTATATGAGCCGCATTAGGCTTTACTTCTTTTAATTGTTTACGTCTTTGGTTGTAAAATTCAAGCACTAAGGCAGGATTGGCTTCCCAGGCTTCGTAAGTAGCAACTTCTTCAAACTTATAATTTTCCCATAAACCGCCTGAATCTCTGAATGTAGATATGCCGCTTTCTGCACTAATTCCAGCTCCAGTTAAGACTACTACCTCTTTCATTTCTCAATATTTATCCTTATATCCATATTATAAATGTTTCACATTATGCAAATGTGAAACATTATTATTTATCAATATTTATCCTTATATCAACAGCATAAGTCTTGTTGTCAGTTGCAATAAGGGGATTAATATCTAATTCATATATTTCCGGCGCTATCTCAAGTAAAGCGGAAACTTTCATAATAGCATAAGCTAACTGCATTTCATTAACTCCTTTCATACCCCTGTAGCCTTTGAGAATATTATATGATTTTATTTTTTTTATCATTCCCATTGCATCTTCAAGAGATATAGGAGTTAATTCAGCTCTGAAATCTTTTAAAACTTCAATAAATATACCGCCTATCCCAAATAAAATAAGATGACCGAAAGCGCCTTCACGTTTAGCCCCTATAAAAAGCTCAATACCTTTTACCATTCTCTGAATTAACACGGCTTTGGCGTCATTTATTTTCATAAGTTTTGTAAATTCATTACGAACCTGCTCAAGGGAATTTATGTTGATTACAACACCGCCTACTTCAGTCTTGTGGATTGGTCCTATCACTTTCATTGCAACAGGCATGCCCAGTCTGGCGGCTTCCATAACAGCCTGTTCTTTGGTTAAAACAACAGATTCGTCTGGTCTTTGAAGTTGAACACTTTCAGTGAGAGCCATTGAT
>JAGODS010000280.1 GCA_017998135.1 Bacteroidales bacterium | reverse complement strand
GCCTTATGTTATTAAGCCCTATACCGCTCGCTTTATCCTTGTTCATATTATCAAGATCTGAATAGTAGTTTTTAACAACAAATAAAATATTACAGTCCGTCAGGGTAAGATTAATTTCAATACCGGGAGTATAATTATTTTTGCTGCTATGTTTAAAAGCGTTTTCAACAAAAGGAATAAGTAACATAGGAGCAATATTGCATTTATCAGGGTTACCGCTTATATTAAACTGAATAAAATCTTTATTACTTAATCTTAATCTCTGCAGTTCAATATAGCTGTTTAGATATTCAATTTCCTTAGCCAGTTGAACCTTTTCCGAGTTTGAATCATAAAGCATATAACGCATAATTGAAGAAAGCTTCATCAGAGCTTCAGGTGCATTGTCCGACTTCTGATAAACAAGGGAATAAATATTATTAAGCGTATTAAAAAGAAAATGGGGGTTAATCTGTGTGCGTAGCAAGGCGAGTTCACTTGCCTGGTTTTGTGCCTGCAGTTCTGTTTTTTGCCTTTGAGTTTTAAACCAATCTAGCGCCATTGACATAAATATTGCAAAAAATGAAAATATAGCAGTATTTATTACTTCCTGCAGTATCACACCGCTTGGAACCTTTATTTTTGTCATATCAACATCAAAGATGATATATAATCCTAAAATTGAATATATCCTAAAAACAGTATAGGCTGCAAGAAATAAAGCAAGAAAAATAAGATGCTTCCAGCTTTTTGTATAAAAAAGAACCGGTTTGAAAAAAATATAACATAAATAAAAATTGATAATATCCTGCACTGAACTTGCATAAACCCTTAATTTATAATAAAACGGTATTTCGTAAGGATAAAAATAAATAGACAAAACCGGCAAAACCGCAAATAGTATCCAAAAGATTATATGAAGCAGTATTATTTGTTTTCTTTTCATTTGAAAATTTAAAAATACAAAAATAATATACTTAACCGAAACTAAATATATAAAATCGGTAAAAACGTTAAAACAATCGGTGAAATACTTTGAAAGCCCTTTTATTTATTTAATCGTCAGTTTTGTTGATTTTGCATATTTGATTTTTATTTTAACTCAGGCTAACCCACTTTTGCACTCAAATTCATTTATTAACAATTAAAATTTTACAAAAATGAAAAATTTAACAAAATTAACAGCAATACTATTTATCCTTTTAAATAGTATTTTCATCTTTGCAGAAGGAGCAAACGATATAGCTAAGCCTAAAGGCAGCATTAAAGGCAACCTGTTAGACAGCAGCAACAGACACCCTGTTGAGTTTGCAAGCATTGTACTCTACAGGCAAAAAGACTCGCAGATGATTAACGGTATCCTGACCGATACTTCCGGCTCCTTCGTTTTTAATAAAATCCCTGCAGGAAAATATTATCTTGTTGCATATTTTATGGGATATGATAAAAAGGTAATTTCTAACATTAATATTGATAAAAGCGATTTGGAGCAAAACCTCGGCGGCATCCTTATTAATCCCGCTACCAAACTCGCACAAGTTGAAATTTCTGAAGAAAAATCTATTGTTGAATACAGAACTGACCGAAAAGTAGTTAATGTAGAAAAGACACAAGCAGCCTCTGGCGGTACGGCGGTTGACGCCTTACGCAACACTCCCGGTGTCAATGTTGATTTGGAAGGAAATATCACTATTAAAGGAAAAACTGACTTCAAAGTACTTATTGACGGCAAACCTTCGGCTGTTGATGGTGTACAAGCATTAAGAAATATACCTGCTGCTGCTGTGGAAAGGATAGAACTTATAACAAACCCTTCAGCAAACTACGATGCGGAAGGAACTGCCGGAATTATAAATGTTATTATGAAAAAACAAAAATCTGAAGGTATGAGCGGTATAATTAATACAAGTGCGGGAACGGGTGATAAATATACAGGTTCTGCACTTTTTAATATCCGGAAAAACAAAACAAATTATAACTTTGGCGTTGATTATAATAATAATAAATATTATCCTGATGCAAGTTTCACAAGAAAATTAAGTCTTAATGGTGATGAAGAAATTAATATAGGTAAATCTGACAGGATTTACAGCTCCGGCAATTATGAGTTTAAAACCGGTGCTAATATAAGCTTGAATGAAAACAATTCCATAGCGCTTTCTGCTAAAGCAGGACATTATAACTATGGACGTGATTTCAAAACCCGCTATCATTCTTATTCCCTGCCTGCTACCTCTGATATTTATTTCCTGAATAAAGACCTTTTCGAACTTGGTGGTGAGTATATAACAGGTAATATTTTTTATGAAAACAGTTTATCTGATATAGGCGATAAAATTACACTTGCAGCAAATTACACTTATGCTAATGCTGATATGGACGAAGAATCTAAAAGCTTTTTAACCGGGAGTAATAACGAAATATTAGATTATAAACCCTCTGCCAACAGATATATTAATAGCAGTTACAAACATAACCTGCGCCTTAACTCGGATATTGTTTTCAATATTAATAAAAATAACTATATTGAAGCCGGATACCAGGGCGATTACTTAGTTAAACAGTCTGCTTATATCTTTGAGAATTATAATAAAACCAAAACAAGTTGGGAAGAGGATTTGAATAAAGGAGGCAATATTGACTACTGTCAGAGCCTGCAAGCTATTTATACCACTTTTAATGGAAAGCTTATCGGTTTTGATTATAAAGCAGGCATTAGAGCCGAGTATTATCAGAGAAGGCTTGACAGAGAAGCCACTAAAACTAAATATCCATATAATAAAATGGATATATTCCCTTCTCTGCATATTTCAAAACAACTTAACGCCAATCAACAATTCCAGCTTAGCTATAGCCGCCGAACACAAAGACCAGACGACAAAAGCCTCAATCCCTTTCCTTATTATTATGACGATTATTACGTCCAAAGCGGAAACCCTGAATTGGAAGCAGAGTATAACGACTCTTATGAACTTAACTTCCAGCAAACTATTAAAAAGATATTTATCTCCTTAGAAACTTATTATACTGAAACAAAAAACTCTATGTATCCTAAGATTGATTTGGGAACAGATAAAAAGCTTTATATTATGCCGGACAACCTCTCCGAAAACTATGCATTTGGTGCCGGACTATCAGGCAGTGCTACCTTATTCAAAATATTTAAAATTAATCCCTCTATTTCTTTGATGAACTTTCATCAAAATGAAAATAAAAACAATAATATACCTGCTTTAAAATCTAATGTTATTGATGCTTCTTTAAGCATTAATGTTAATCTGCTTAAAAATACAACTATGCAAGTATATTCTACTTATATGGGAGCAAGGAAAACTCAGGAGTTTGAAAGAAAACCCTTTATTACCTCAGGCATAAGCCTCAGGCAGGAATTGCTTAACCGCAATCTAAGCATTACTCTTAATGCAAGAGACATTATCTGTAGCAAAGAATACAAGAATATTATGTATTCAGGCTCCATTAGAACTGAAATGAACTTCACTCCTGATGCACCCGTTATCAGCCTCGCATTAGTCTATAAAATCAATAATTTCAAACCGCAGTTTCAAAAATCCGATAAAACTGACCTCAATTTTGAAAAAGGCTTTTAAGAGTATTGAGTATTGGGTATTGAGTACTGAGTATTTGGTATTGGGTATTGGGTATTGGGTATTGGGTATTGGGTAATGGGTATTGGGTAATGGGTAATGGGTATGTGTATTGTGTATTGTGTATTGTG
>JAGODS010000279.1 GCA_017998135.1 Bacteroidales bacterium | reverse complement strand
AAATATGTATAAGAGACAGGTAATAAAACTGATATGTTTAGAATTGCTACAGCAACAGGACATATCAAATTAGAAAAGGATACTATTAATTTAATTAAAAATAATACACTTGCCAAAGGTGATGTCCTCTCTATCTCAGAAATAGCTGGTATTTTAGCAGGGAAAAAAACAGCGGAACTTATACCTCTCTGCCATCCCCTTAATATTACTAATATTTCAGTGAAAGCTAAGCTGGACAAAAGTGGAGTCTGCATTACTGCTACTGCAAGTTGTACAGGCAAAACAGGAATTGAAATGGAAGTTCTCACTGCGACTTCAGTTGCTCTACTTACTATATATGATATGTGTAAAGCTGTTGACAAAAATATGCTTATTGACCAAATTAAGCTAATATCAAAAGAAAAGAAAGAATTATAAATCAATTAGTTTTATTAATTTAGACAATTTATTTGCTTAGCCGGCCAATTTTTCACAACTCAGTAAATCATAAACAATATAAATTAATCAGAGTAATAATTAATCAGGCAAGCAATCTTTTTTTATATTTATAAAAACATTTACAGTTGTAGTGATTTCTAAAAAAAATTGATATATATCAACTAAAAAAAATTTATATATAGACGCTGTTTAAAAAAAATCCTATTATTTTAGCCAAAAATTTTTTTTAACAAAATAAACATTGAGAAATTAATAAAACATAAGGCTGATGGGGAATAAACATTTTATTTATATAATTTTCGTACTGTTAATAATTCCTATATTTATATTTTCCAAAATTCCTGATAATGTTGTTAAAAACCCCAAAGATACTTTAAATATTAATGTCAATTTTGACGACCCTGTAGTCAGAATGCTTGACAGTCTCTCAAACCTTACTTTCTTTTGTAAAAACCATTTAAAAGATACCTTAACAAACAGTTATAATGATTTGTTTGCAAATATAAATCCTGAATTTTCTGATTCTGTTTATACTGAAAGATTAAAAATATTAAACAGCAAAACCCCCTGTAATCTTGTATTTAATGACTTAGTTAAAAAATATATAAATGTATATGCCAATCAAAAAAGAAAATTAACCTCACGCGTTCTCGGGCTTTCTAAAATTTATTTCCCTGTTTTTGAAGAAATTCTTGATAAGTATAATGTACCATTAGAACTTAAATATCTCGCTATAGTTGAATCAGCTTTAAATCCTGTCGCTGTTTCGCCTGCCAATGCTGCTGGTCTTTGGCAATTCATTAAAGGAACAGGAAAATTATACCAACTTAATAATAACTACCTCACTGACGACAGGTTTGATATATATAAATCCACTGACGCAGCAGCAAGACACCTGAGAGATTTATATAATGAATTTCATAACTGGGATTTAGTACTTGCCGCTTACAATGCAGGCGCAGGTGCTGTCAAAAGAGCTATTGTCAGGGCAGGCGGTTCTTACGATTTCTATCGTATTTATCCTTTTCTCCCTAAAGAAACAAGAGCTTATGTCCCTGCTTTTATTGCTGTCAATTATATTATGAATTATGCCGATGAACATAATATTCAGACAACAGATGCAGTTATTGAGCATACTGATATTGACACAGTAATGGTTTCAAATCCTCTTAGTTTCAAGCAAATTGCAGAAATGTTCAAAATAACGGAAGAGGAAATCAGTTTCCTCAACCCTGCTTACAGAAAAGGGATAATCCCTGCTTCAGCTAATAATAAATATGTTTTAAGGCTACCTAAAGATTATATCTCTATGTTCATTAATAATGAAAATAATCTTTATGCTTTTAAAAGCACAACACAAAATCAACTTCTACTCTCCCAAAAACAAAACCTCTCACAACCTTATGGAGTTCATACAGTTAAAAAAGGTGAATCACTGCATAAGCTCGCAAAAAAATATAATTGCAGCATAAGCCAACTCCAAAAATGGAACAAACTAAAAAATCATTTTATACATCCCGGACAGAAATTAAAAATTTCAAAAGACTTTACTGAAACATCCTATAATAATTAAATATTTACATTTTTATAAAAAAACCCCTTAACTTTTCCTATTAGTTAAGGGTTTTTTTGTTATATATTCTTATTTATATTCTGAGCTTTACGTTATCCTGGAATTAATTAATTCAACACCCTTGTAAATTATTCAGATTTGAATATATAAACCCAAATATAACACTCAAATAAATCCAATTTAAAAATTAAGATACAGCGATAGTATATCGTTAATATTTTATTACGCAAACATAAAGCACTTGGATATTATTAAATTGTGAGTCCTTAAAAATTGCGAAAAAAGTAAGCATTACAGGGTTAAAATATATTAACAACTATTATATATAAAAAAATAGTATTTTTGTTTTTTTCTTTTAAAAACAAGTTTTCTCTTAATTAATTAGTTTTAAGCCTAATATGAAACAGCAATCAATAAAGATTATATTAACCCTTTTCTTTTTTTATATTTTACCTGATTTATTTTCTCAACCCTTACCTCCCACTCCGCCCCCTCAACCAAAGAGCGTAGATGTTATATTTAATGACGGTTCTTCTACAACAGCAAATGAAGTAAATGTATGCTCAAGCCAGTTTGTCCAGTTCAATGTTAATGGTGATGCATATAATAAATCAAAAAATTATGCTTTATGGTACGAATTAGATGAGGGTCCCTGGTTCTTTAATTCTGATGATAACTGCCCCGGATGTAACAGCGGTCCTGATAAAACTACTTTTCTTGCAAAAGGGAAAACATATACTACCAAAGCAGACAGGAACAAAATCATAATGGTAGTCTATGCAGTTGATACAAATGGTATGACAATTATAGGTTTATGCAGATGGGTTCATATTAAACTAATTTACAAACCTGACAATATATCAGCAATATTAGGATTAGACAGCGTTTGCCGTCTGTCAAACAATCTGGAATATAGCGTCAGCCCTGTTGATAGCGCTACAGGTTATAAATGGGTTTTACCTCAAGGTTTTTCGGGTGCAGGAATAACTAATAATATAAATGTAAATATTACAGGGCAGGCTTTACCCGGTTATATCTATGTAAACGCCTATAACCAATGTGGAAACAGTCCTCAAAGCAAGTTATTTATAAATGTTGACTCCCTTCCTCCAAAACCTGTCAAACCTATTGGTTCTAAATCGCTTTGTATTAATAATCCTAATACAACATACCGAACTATACCCCTTGCCAATGCCGCCTTTTATGAATGGAAACTCAAGCCTGATAGTGCAGGGGAAATAATAGCTAATCCGAATCTAAAAAATGATTTTATTTCTGTGGACTGGAACAATGAATTTACAGGTACTGCCAGCATTGAAGTAAGAGCTAGCAACTACTGCGGTACCAGCCCATTTTCCGACAGCCTTGTCATCAATATTCATCCTTTGCCTGATTCAGCGTCAAATATCTTCGGAATAGACAAACCTTGTATCAATTCAAATGATATCCCTTTTTATACAGAAGCTATCAATCACTCTAATAACTATGTCTGGACACTTCCCGATGGCGCCACAGGTACAAGCAATTCCCAAACTATTTTGATAAGTTTTACAGCACAGGCAAAAGCAGGTCAGATTTCGGTAAGTGGAAAAAACAACTGCGGAACAGGAAAAGCTGCATATAAAAATATTGAAATAGATTATCCTGCAACAAAAGCGGACAAACCTTCAGGAAATAATTTTA
>JAGODS010000278.1 GCA_017998135.1 Bacteroidales bacterium | reverse complement strand
AGGACATCTCTAATAACTCTATAAAACACTTAACCACAAAGTTCACAAAGATAAATCAAAGTTCACAAAGTCTTGATTTTATTATGCGCAATACTAAATAATTTTTAAAGGTGCTTATGAGCTCGCTTCGCTCGGTTGTGTTCTTAGTGGTAGTCCTTTGTGCTCATTGTGTTAAAAAGTTAGTATTTAGAGATGCCCTTTAATAAAAAAGATGCTCCGAATAAGCTAAGTTCACTAATTATATAAATCCTGTATGGAATATCAAATATTTCAGCGGGATAAAAAAGCTGGGTATAACCTCCTGTTGCGGCATCTCTAATGATATGCGAGCTTAAAGTAGCAAAAAACAACCAGAAAACGCCAAAATCTCTTTTACTGATAAGCCAGGCTATTAAAGAACAGGTAAAAACAAAACTAAGACTATGCGTTGCAGGTCTTAAAAGCATCTCAACCGCTTCATATATTGATATAGTTCTTAAAGCTACAAAATGGTCAATATCTATTAGTGAAGCGATTAGAAATACAACTATTATTGTTTTTAAATCATATTTCCTGTAAAAGGGATATAAAACATAAACAGCGACTAATCCGTGAATAAAATTATCAAGCACCCCGAGAAAGGCATTATTAAAGATATTTGTCAGTGTAATAAGGTAATCGCAAAATAAAAGAAAAGGAATTAAGAGAAGCAAATATATTGAAAACCTGTATTCTTTAAATCTGGTCAAAATAGACAGCGAAAAGGAACTCATAAGTGTATATTTTTAGATGTGGCTGGTAAATAGCCTTAATTCCCAAATCAAAAGGTGCAAGAAAACGCAGCAGGTGCATATCAGAGCGTAACTCAGCGCCATAAGAACTATAATAATTAGTTTTATTATGATTTTTCCCTTCTCCGTAATCGAAGAAAAGACCTCCTTTAAACCTTTTTATATACATTAAAGAGCCAATATTAAAATCAGGATAAAAAAGAGGCAGCCTGTAATTAAAAGACACTACTTTCAACTCCCTATCATTAATATAACTATACCCGGATGTATATTTTAACATATCCGAATAATGAAATACACTTTCGGTCTTACTCTGATAACCTGAATAAATGTTTAAAGAATGATGTTTAAACAAACCCGGAAAATATAAAGAAGCAACCACAGAAATAAGCTCACTTTTACCTTTACTGTCAAAAGGCGTATGCCTGTAATTAAAATCCAATACCTGCCCAAAAGGAGTCGCTATATCCCTGTGACTTAATTTTAAGACATTATACCCATAAAGTCTATAATCAACTGAACGAAAATTGTCAACTTTTAAAAGTAAATCCTTGTTTTCATCAAGTTTTAGATTAATATATGAAAACTGAATTTTCGGCTTTAAGGAGCGAAAATATTTGCCCGAGCTTAAATCAAAAGGAATATAAGCCCCTGCATTAAGCTCGGTTTCGTAATAAGAGAATTTTATCTCGTCATTATTTTTATTTAAAAACACATCTTTGCTTTTGCCATAATTTAATTCCGTAAAAAAAACAGGGAAAAAACCACTATATTCAAAATTAAGAGCATATTTGCCCGTTTTGTCATTGTTATTATAGTCGTATCCTAATGTAGTTATAGCCGTACTCAATATATTCTGCGACATTAAAGATATACCCGGACCCAGCAACATATCATCTGTATTTACAAAAACAGGAGCCCAGCTATGAAAATTAAAAATATTTAATGCTTTGCTATATTTTTTTGCTTTAAACTCCTTTTCTGCAAACTTAAGCGTATCAAAATTGCAGCTTTCCTGTTCCAGCAATTTTTCATATAATTTTATAGATTTATTTTCTACTTCTTTAAAAGGTATAAAATTGGCAGGCTCAAAGTCGGCTTCTACTATATCAAAACCCGTAGCATTATAATCTGAATAAATAACATATTTCCCGTCGCCCGACAAACAAGGATTATAAGCGCCAAACACTGAAGAAGTAACCTGATATATCTCTTTATTCGCAGTATCTAAAGCATAAATATTATCAATACCGCTATATGCAGCATTAAAAATTATATATTTACCATAAGATTTAGGAGATGAAATATCAGTAAAAGCAGAGTTAATCAAAGTATGGGTCTGCCCTGTTTTAGTATTTACATTTATTATAGCTTTACCTTTATCATTTAATATAACAACTACAACGTTTTTATTATCACTATCCCAATTCGGATTAATATAAAAATCAACATAAGAACTGGCAATTTCTTTTATTTCCTTACCCGTTTCAATATCAAGCAGCGATAAAGCATACCTGTTATCAAAAGCTACTTTAACAGCTATAATCTTTTTACCGTCAGGACTAATTGCAGGCGAGAAATACCTTGATTTGCGAGTTAATTGTCTAAGCTTTCCTGTCTTAATATTAAGTATCTTAATAACCGAATAATTACGGTGTTCCCATCTTGTATCAGGCACTTTCTCTGTCCAGCAAATCAAACCCCTTACAGCCGATACATTATCTGCTGTAAAAGAGCCGGGTTTATTACGAAATAAGGCGGCTGCGCCTCCCTGTACATTTATGACATCAGACGAATATATACCAGGTGTATAAATAAGCTTTTCCATACCTGTAAACTTATTAATCAGCACAAAACGCGGGATATCATCTATTCCCGACCGTTCTGCAAAAATAAGACTGTCATTTATATAAGCAGGATACTTATATTTAGTATAACTAACAGGTTTTTTCAATATTTTAACCTTAGAGTTACGCGGCTTTTTTTGCAAAAACGAATGCTTTTCTTTTACCCTTAATTCGCTGGTTATTTTATAATAATTAGTATAATTTAACCGCTTATCCTGGTCAGACCACAAACTATCAAGTTCAGTAAAAAGCTTTTTATAAAGTCTTGTTTTATTTAAACCTGTTGACTTTTTCAAACTGTTATTAAAAGGAGTGATAATAAAAGGCTTACGAGCTATATTATCAACTGATTTACTCCATATTTCGGTTCCGTATTTTTTCCTTGCCATTGCCACAAAATGATAACCCGTTATATACTGATCGGGCACAAAATCCCTATAAGAACCAAAGATAGCTTTATCATACTTAAATATTTTTTTCTGAAGTGCAATAGTTCTTAATTCCATTTCAAAAGCAGGTATCCTGCCCCTGCCCGAACTGCTTAAAGCTGTTTCAGTACAGACAGCATCACCTTCCATAAACCAGGTCGGAAAATATAAACCTAAAGGTAAAGCGACAGCCTGCTCGCCCAATAAATAACTTAAATATTTGGTAAAGCCCTGATTCAGTTTATCCATCTGAACAAAATGGCGGTTCTCGTGAATAGCAAGCTGTTTGAGCCAATCCTGAGGATATGTATTCTGAGATGGACAAGTAAAAAACTCCATCCGTTTAGGCGCCCAGATTACAAATGCATTAGGAACTATAGTCCTGTTATGCAAAATTACAGGCCCTCTGCGCGGCTTATGCTTCATACTATATGAACCGCAATCATAAATATTCTCCAAATCATTGGCAAGTTTATTAGCCTGCTTTGTAAAGTCATCAGGAAAAATTAATCTGTAATTATCGGTTTTTATCTGTTTCCACTTAAGCGAAGCAGGGTCCTGTCCCAACGAATAATACTGCCCCCTTAAATCATTTATAATTAAGAGAAATATTATTAATGTCAATATTTTAATAATGTTCTTCAAATGAAAGTATAAAATGCAAAATTATTAAATTTTAAAGATTAATAATAT
>JAGODS010000277.1 GCA_017998135.1 Bacteroidales bacterium | reverse complement strand
TATTAGCACGGAAGAGCTTAATAAAATAGCTGATGATTATAAAATAAGAACTGCAGAAGATGCTCTAAAATATAAATTTGTTGATAAATTGACGTACAGAGATGAGGTATTAGCCGAACTCGTCTCTCTCACTAAAGTCAAAGAAATAAAAGATTTAAAATCCATTTCTCTTAACAAATATAATAATGTACCTGAAATAAAAACTAAAAAAGGTCTGATAAAAGATAAAATAGCTGTTATTTATGCTGTTGGAAACATACAAGGCGGCGAGGGGGACGAGGCTACTATAGGCTCGGATAAAATTTCAAGAACTATACGCCAGGCTAGAACTGATAAAAACATTAAAGCTATTGTTCTAAGGGTTAATTCACCTGGAGGCAGTGCGCTTGCTTCGGAAGTTATACTCCGTGAGCTTATTCTCGCTAAACAGGATAAACCTGTTGTTGTTTCTATGGGCGATCTTGCTGCCTCCGGAGGTTATTACATAGCCTGCAATGCTAATAAAATTTTTGCCGAATCAACTACTATCACAGGCTCAATTGGTGTTTTTGGTTTAATGCCTAATATACAGGGTTTACTTAATAAAAAACTTGGAGTTACTATTGATGGTGTCAAAACCAATAAATTCTCCGATTTCGGTATTATCACCAGACCCCTGAATGAAACCGAAAAAATTATTATTCTTAACGATGTGGACAGAATTTATAATGTTTTTATAAATCACGTTTCTAAAGGCAGAAACATACCCATTCAAAAAGTGGACAGCATTGGACAGGGAAGAGTATGGAGCGCTACCGATGCTAAAAATATTGGATTGATTGACGAAATTGGAAGTTTAGATATGGCTATTGCCGCTGCTGCTGATTTAGCTAAAATTAAAAATTATAAAATTATAGCACTTCCAACTCAAAAAGACTTTTTTCAACAAATTATTGATGAGTTTTCAGGTAATACTCGAACTGAAAATTATATAAAAAACGAACTCGGCATTTATTATGATTATCTTAAATATATTAAATATATATCTGAAAATAAAGGAGTACAAGCAAGACTACCTTATCAGATTATAATAGAATAGATTTAATAAAATCAATATAGCTCTATCTATAAAATCCCTATTATTTTGTGTTAATTATTTGAGCTCTTTGTATTTTATTTTATAACTTTTTAATTTTGTTAATGAACTCTAATTAACAATCCTTATCTTTAATAAAAAAATAAACCTTATTTTTTTATTATATATCAATATTAACTCCAAAATAATAATACTTATATTACATTTGCACTTTTAAATATTTACTTATGAATAATAAATCATTAGACTATTACAGGCAAGCAGGTCAAAGAGCTTTAGCCTGGCACAAAGAACATTCAGATAGGATGCGAAAATCACGTTTTGACACTATCGCAGTTCACGGAGTTTATTCTATGCAGGAAGCTCTTGATTTTAATCAAGGTTCTATTATTGAACCTATTTATATGTCAACTTCACAAGCATACCGCGATTCTGACGAGATGGAAGCTGCTCTGGCTTACGAAATTCCAACCTGGTGCTATTCTCGCATTGGAAACCCTTCTATGTATTACCTTGAAGGAGTCCTGGCTCTTCTTGAAGGATACGGAGCAAAGGTTGAAACTTCCTGCATTGCTACATCTTCTGGTATGTCTGCTATTAACTCTGCTACTGAGCAATTTCTGGTGTTTGACCCTAAAAAACCTGACCAGAAAATGAATTTTGTTGCTACCTGCCAGGTATATGGCGGAACTTTTCAACAGTTTGCTATTCGTAAAAATCAGGAAAAAAACATAGAATGGCGAAAAATTATTAACTCTCACGACATCAATGAATGGGAATCTAAAATTGACGAAAATACGCGTTTTCTTTATGGTGAAATGCCTAGTAATCCTGGTCAGGCTTTTTTTGACCTGTCTAAAATTATTGCTCTTGCCCATAAATATAATTTACCTATGATTGTGGATGCCACAGTTGCTACTCCCGCTCTTATGAGACCTTTAGCTCTTGGTGCTGATATTGTTGTGCAATCTATCACTAAATCTATAACTACCAGCGGATTTGCTATCGGAGGTGCTATTATTGCTCGCAAAAATATAACCTGCAATATTAATAATCCCGCTATGAAAGCTGATTTCTGCGCTTACCTCAAGCAATTACCAAACAGAGATAATGGTCCAAATATCTCTCCTTTCAATTGTATTATGGCTCTTAATGATTTACGCACACTCCGTTCACGTATAGATATTCTTAGTAATAATACTCTGACTATTGCCAAATACCTTGAAAATCATAAACATATCCAAAAAGTTGAATATCTCGGACTTGAGAGTCACCCACTTCATAAATTAGCTTCTGAATATCTTTATCTTGTTGATTCAGAATTTGACCCTCAATATGGTAAAAAAATTAACCGTTATGGTCATTTGATGTCATTTCTGATTAAAGGCTCGGCTCAACAAACAAGAGATGTATTTGATGCCTTTCAAATGATATGGCGGGCTACTGACTTAGGCAGAATTAAATCCGTTGCAACTATACCAGCTATTTCTACGCATTCGCAACAGGGCGAAGAAGGTAGAAAATTAGCAAACATTCCTGCTAATCTTATTCGTTTATGTGTTGGCGCCGAACATCCTGATGATATTATTAAAGACCTTGACACAGCTCTAAGCGTGTTGGATGGTAAAAAAATTATTTTTTCTTCACCTGAATACTCGGCTGGCGGAGCTTCCTCTGCTAAACTACAATAATAATATTAATTAATTCAAAAAAAAAGCACAGGCTACTTTATAAAACCTGTGCTTTTTTTATAATAAATAAAAATATTTATTTAATAATCACTTTGCTTATATATTTATATTTCTGTCCGAACTTTAATAAATACATCCCTTTGTCAAGTTTATTTATTTTAATTACATTTAATCCTTATTCCGCTATAAAAAAATTTTTTCTTAAAAATCAAATGTAAATCTCTATTTAATTTGATGTTAATTAGTACTAGCTACTTTTTATAAGTCAGTTGTTCTGAATTTATAAACATATCATTAAAACTGAGATAAATTTACTATTAAAAAAAAAGCCTCAAAATGAGGCTCTTTTATAATTATGGCAACGACATACTCTCCCGCAGGTTTAATGCAGTACCATCTGCGCTGATGGGCTTAACGACTCTGTTCGGAATGGGAAGAGGTGGACACCATCGCTATAGTCACCATAAAGTCTTATATGTCTTTATAATAACTTTGACAATGAAAGAAAAAACTAAAATTAATAAAAGAGAGTTTCATAGAAGAAAGCTCACAGGTTATTAGTATTGCTCGGCTTTGACATCACTGTCTTTACACCTGCAACCTATCAACGTCGTAGTCTGCGACGACCTTTAAGGGAAGTCTATTCTTGAGCCGAGTTTCGCGCTTATATGCTTTCAGCGCTTATCTCATCCAGACATAGCTACCCTGCGATGCAACTGGCGTCACAACAGGTACACTAGAGGTCTGTCCATCTCGGTCCTCTCGTACTAGAGACGGCAACTCTCAAACTTCCTACGCCCACAACAGATAGGGACCGAACTGTCTCACGACGTTCTGAACCCAGCTCACGTGCCACTTTAATCGGCGAACAGCCGAACCCTTGGGACCTTCTCCAGCCCCAGGATGTGACGAGCCGACATCGAGGTGCCAAACCGCCGCGTCGATATGAGCTCTTGGCGGCGATCAGCCTGTTA
>JAGODS010000017.1 GCA_017998135.1 Bacteroidales bacterium | reverse complement strand
AGAAGTAATTCTATTACTATGCCTTCAAGTATGAATGAAGAAAATGAAGATAGACCTTTTTAATATTAACTTTACTAAGTTCAATCCATTTATGACAGATAAGAAATTATATAATATTTCGCGGATTTTTATATTAATTATAAGTTTATTCATTTTAATTAATAAAGCTGATTCTGCTTCTTTATTGATACCAATGGATAATTCCCAGAAGAATCATATAAAGGCTTATGGTATAGCCTATTGGGTATTGACTTTTGATGAAGAGGTTAGCTGGTTATTGAATTACAGAGGGGGTAGTTTTATGTTCAGATTTGATAAGACCTTTGAAAAGGAATGTATTATAAGGGGGGTTAGCTATGAGATAGTAGCTGACGCACAGGCTGCAGGTATTATCAGCGAAATAGCCTCAAATGAAGTTAATATGGAAACTGTTAAGCTTCATAAAGCTCCTAAAATTGCTGTATATTCTCCTAAAAATAAATTACCCTGGGATGATGCTGTAACTCTTGCGCTTACTTATGCAGAGATACCTTATGATGTGATTTATGATGAAGAAGTTATGCAGGGCAGTTTGCCTTTGTATGACTGGTTGCACATGCACCACGAAGATTTTACAGGGCAATATGGCAAGTTCTGGGCTAATTACCGTAATCAAAGCTGGTATATTGAAGATGTAAGATTATCCGGAGAAATGGCGCATAAACTTGGATTTACCAAAGTTTCACAGCTTAAATTAGCTGTTGTGAAGAAGATTAGAGATTTTGTGGCTGGCGGGGGCTATCTTTTTTCAATGTGCTCTGCACCTGATAGTTTTGATATAGCGCTGGCAGCCGAGGGTCTTGATATATGCGATGTGATGTTTGACGGGGATCCTATGGACCCGAATGCTCAGGCAAAATTAGATTACAGCAAATGTTTCGCTTTTACCAATTTTTCTCTTGTAAGCAATCCTTATGAGTATGAAGTTTCCTCAATAGATGTGCCAATAAGCAGAGTAATGAAGTTTAATGAAAATAATGATTTTTTTACTTTATTTGATTTTTCTGCCAAATGGGATCCTGTCCCTACTATGCTTTGCCAATCTCACGAAAGAGTCATCAAAGGTTTTATGGGGCAAACCACTGCTTTTATTAAAAGATATGTTAAGCCTAATGTATTGATAATGGGAGAAAATAAAGCTGCCGATGAAGCCAGATATATTCACGGAGAATATGGTAAAGGAACCTGGACTTATCTCAGCGGACACGACCCTGAAGACTATCAGCATTTTGTAGGCGACCCGCCTACAGAACTTAACCTCCATCCTAATTCACCGGGCTACAGGCTTATTTTGAATAATGTTTTATTCCCTGCTGCTAAAAAGAAAAAACTTAAAACTTAGCTTTTTCTTCATTCAAAAGCAAGTTTATTAACATAATAAGTAGTGTAAATCTGTCTGGAAGCTCTACTGTTTTTTATATATCCGTAAGAAATATAATAATTATCATACCAGTGAGCCATATCACTGACTAAATCACCGCTGTTAGCATCTTTAATAAACTCCTTATCTGTATTAATCACTTCTTTTTGCTGAATTATTTTGTCTTTGCAGATAATTTTAGTTGTTATTTTTCCTTCATTACTATAAGCCAACAATATGTTTTTATCATCAAAGGAGACAATAACGCGTTCTTTAAGTTCTTTGGTCAGAATGTTGCCAATATCAATATAATTATGCCATAACAGGTTGGCGGCAGTATCAAAGGCTGCAATTAAAGAGTGTGTATATCTGAAGCCATCAAATATATCAATAGCTTCCCTGTAAGTCCTGCCATATATATCTGTATTCCAGTAATATTCTGTATGATATTCGGGATAATAAGTCTCAGCAATTACTATATTTTCATTATTTGAAACAATTGGTTTATGAAGTAGTACCCTGTAATTAAGGTTAATTTTTTTCTTATTCAATTTAATGGTTTTAACATTCTTGTTTTGAATATTTGAAAAAAAGTCTTTAAAATCAGAATAATTATAATATTTAATAATTGCGCTTTGATTGTTTTTTATTTTGCCGAAAAATAAACCTTCAGAAGAAAGAGATAGTTCGGATAAAGCATTATATAAAGGATTAAAAACAATTTTTTTACGTTTGTAACGACAATAAGAGCCTGTAATAAATAAATTGTCTCCCGAGCTAAGGGATATGACATCTATAATTGTAGTATCTGCTGGTATATTGATTATCGCTGTTTCAGTCCTGTCGCTTTTATTATTCAATTGATTTATAATTAATGTAGTCTTTTTTTTATTTTTTATATTCTTAATTATAGTTGTCAGATCCTTCTTATCAGAGATGTTTTCTATATCAGATTTAAGAAAATAGGTATTTCCTATATATTTATTTTTTTGTGGGGCGTCTGATAAATCCGTATATTGGATAACAGGTTTAATTTTAAAGGGATTAAGTCCTGTAAAAGCCGGTATAAGGGTAAAACATAAAATTGAATTAGCATAAAACAAAGCAGTAGATGGATAGTTGTTGCCAAAAAGGTAAGTTTTATTATCAACTACAAGGAAGTCTTGCAGAATAGTGTTTTGTTTTAATATGTTTTTTTGTTCTGTAAACTTTCCATCATTAATATCAACAGACAATATATTTATATTACCCTTTTTAGCTGAAAAACTATTGTTAGTAAGTATATTATTGCCTCTGCATAACAAAATATATAATTTCCCTGCCGATGTATCATAATAATGTCTGGCGTAATCCATAACAGAAGGTAGTTTTATCTCTTTAGACCATTTTTTTTCCAATAGATTATTATAAGCATTTATAAAAATACATTTAGTAAAACTAAAGTTTTGTTTCTCTTCATAAAAGACGATTAAACCTTTATTTCCTAAATTGATAGTATTGTAATTATATGTGTCTTTTTCAATATTAATTCTGATGCTTAAAGGTTGCTGCGCGTTAAGATTTAAACACAATATAATTAAAACTGTTATTTTTGCTGTTATTAATCTCATACTACTTTTTTTGATAAAGATAAAAATAATAGATGGCTGCAATTTATTTCCATATTCCTTTTTGCAAAACTAAATGTTTTTATTGTAATTTTTATTCTGTAACAACGTCAGAATTAAAATACAATTATATATTAGCTTTAAAAAAAGAGTTAATTGCCAGAAAATCATATATAAATGAGGAAACTGTCAAAAGTATTTATTTTGGCGGAGGTACGCCTTCAGTTATAGATATTAAAGAATTAAATAGTCTGATTATTTTAGTAGCTGATAAAATGGAATTAAGCAAAGAGGCAGAAATAACATTGGAAATAAATCCGGATGATGTTACAGCTGATTTTATTACAGAGCTTAAAAAGTCAGCATTTAACAGGGTGAGCTTAGGAATACAATCTTTTTTTGATAAAGACCTTGAGTATCTTGGCAGGAGGCATAATGCCGAAAAAGCACATAAAGCGCTGGAAATGCTGTTATCTAACGGCTATTTGAATATATCAGCGGATTTGATTTACGGAATGCCTGTACTGCCTGATAAAAACTTAGAACAGAACCTTGAGATACTTGTTAATTATAAAATTCCCCATATCTCTGCTTATGCTCTCACTCTGGAGAAAGACTCGGTATTAGATAAGCAAATAAGACAAAAAAAAGCTAAAAAAATAAATGAAAATACTGTAAAAAGACAATTCTACATAGTGATGGACTATCTATGTTCAAAAGGATATCTGCATTATGAAACATCCAATTTTGCTATTCCCGGCTATTTCTCGCGACATAACAGCCTTTACTGGCAGGGTGGGATATATCTCGGACTTGGCGCTTCAGCTCATTCGTATAATAAATACTCAAGACAGGCTAATCCGGCTGATATAGATAAATATATATCTGATATAAATAATAATAAATTTTCATACGAAACAGAAACTCTTGATGATAACCAGAAATTTAATGAATATATAATGCTAAGTTTGCGAACAATGTGGGGTTGTAATGCAAGATATATTTTTCTCGCTTTTGGTGCTGATAAATACGAACATTTCAAAAAGTATATACTTAGATATATCGATGAGAAATTGGTTGAATGCAACGGGGATATTTATAATTTAACTAAGAAAGGTAAAATACTGGCTGACCTTATAGCTTCAGATTTGTTTATAGTTTAATATAGCCTGTTTACCTTTTATTTATTTTATTCTGCGACATCTTTTGTAAGTTGTTATTTTTACAATTTTAATTTTCAATAATGAATGGTCTTTTAACGAAGGCTGCTTAATTTTTCCTGGTATCAGGGAAGATATATACCGCAATTCTAACATAAAAATCAATTACTTGTAACTACTCAGCAACTGATTAATTACCGGGTACTAAGTACCAAGTTTCCAAACATACATAATTTTATTTTTATTTTTTAACCTTAGAATAAAACTTGTTCCCTTATATATCAACTTTATTAGTTTATTTTGAATACTCAATACTCAATACCAGGTACTAAGTACCAGATTCATTGCTTATACTAAGGTTTATAAGGTTTTTACAATATATAAACTCTAAAATTTCACTGCTGAGTAGTTACAAAAAATTTTATTAATAATAAGAAGCTAAGCTTTATCAAAAAAATATTTTTATTTTTGCAAACCAAATGGTCGGTTTATGAATGACACAAAAGAACATATTTTAAATATTGCTTTAAAGCTTTTTCTTCAAAAAAACTTTAAAGAAGTTACTATGAAGGAAATTGTTAATAAAACAGGTTTATCCAAAGGTGCATTCTATCATTATTTTAAAAGTAAAGAACAACTGTTCGGGGAAGTTATTGATAATTACTTTTCATTATTAATATCTGATGATTACAATGATTCCAAAGTTTCTTTGTATGAGTTTTATCATGACCGTATTAATAAAATTAACTCCTTTTCTAATAACTCCTCTGAGAATATTATGGAATATGGAGAAGATGTCTTTAATATAAATTTTTTCTCCCTGATTTTTGATGCATTAAAGATGTTTCCGGGGTTTCGCAAGAAAATGGAGGATTATCATAAAAAGGAGCTTAATGCATGGTCTTCTGCTATTAAAAGAGCTAAAGTGAAAGGAGAAATAAAATCTTCTTTGACTGATAAACAAATTGCAATGATATTTATTTATACAAGCGATGGACTTGCAATGAATCTTACTTTAAACAGCAATATCAAGAATTTGAAAAAAGAAATTAAACCCTTATGGGATAAATTTTATGATAGTATGAAAGTTTAATTTTTTTATAATAAAGCAGACCGAATGTTCGGTTTGCTATTTGTTTATTAACAGCATCCTTTTATTCTAATAATTTTAAGATTATGAATGATATTATAACAACAGAAAAGCTGTCTAAAAGGTATAAAGACATACTGGCTGTTTCCGACATTTCTCTTAATGTCAGAAAAAGTGAAATATATGTATTCCTTGGTTTAAACGGAGCCGGAAAAACTACTACCATTCGCATGCTTCTTGGTATGATACGCCCTACATCCGGCACAGCATATATTAATGGGAAAAAAGTATATGCTGATAACCTTGAATTATGGAAAAACATAGGTTATCTTGTTGAAATTCCTTATTCATATCCAAATCTTACAGTTAGGGAAAACCTCGAAATAACTCGCCGTCTGCGTTTCATTTCTGATAATACTTCGATTGATAAAGTGATTGATAAACTCCAATTAAATGCTTATGCAAACAGAAAAGCTAAAAATCTTTCTCTTGGTAATGCTCAACGACTTGGGTTAGCAAAAGCCTTAATGCATAATCCCGAAATACTTATTTTGGATGAACCTGGCAATGGTTTAGACCCTGCCGGTATTTATGAAATCAGGGAAATGTTAAGTGATTTGGCAGAAAATCATGGTGTAACAATTTTCATTTCAAGTCATATTCTCGGAGAAATATCAAGGTTTGCAACGCGTATAGGAATTATTCACGAAGGTAAATTAATACAAGAAATTGATGCTAAACAATTAGATATACATTGCAGAAAACGTCTTTTGATTAATACTAACGATATAAAAGCGGCTTACTCAATTTTAAGTCAAAAAGGTTATTCTGTTTTTGAAACGGAAGAAGGCCTATTAGAGATTAAAAACGAAGAAGCTATAAAACATCCTGATATTATTGCAACTATTCTTGTTAATGCAGCTTGTCCGACAACATTATTACAGGTTAAAGAAGAAGATTTAGAATCATATTTTTTAAGAACTATAGGAATGAAAGGAGATGTAAAATGAAATTTAACAGGTTTTACAAAACCTGTTAGGTTTTAATATTTCATTTTAGAAATAAATTTTTGCAAATTTGAATTTTTTAAGTATAAAATGAAAAACATAGTAACAACTTTTATAACTGAATGTTTGAAGCTCCGAAGGTCAGGAATCTTTTGGATTACAATAGTGATATTTATTATTATTCCATTAATGATGGGTTTAATGATGTTTGTTGCCAAGAACCCTGAAATAGCAGCAAAATTAGGTTTAATAGGGACAAAGTCAAAGCTCTTTGGTCAAAACGACTGGAATGGCTATTTAGGTTTAATAATTCAAACTATTACTTCACTCGGTTTAATTGGGTTTGGTTTTGTAAGCAGTTGGGTTTTTGGTCGTGAATATTCCGACCGAACTATAAAAGATATTCTGGCATTGCCTGTCCCCCGTTCATCAATTGTCATTTCTAAATTTCTTGTAATATTTTTATGGTGCATCCTGCTCTCTTTAATATTATTTTTTGTTTCGATTTTTATTGGTCTAATGATGCATATTCCCGGATGGACAGTTCAAGTCTTCTTTGATTTATCGCATAAGTTTTTCATAACAACGTTTCTTACTTTATTCCTTTGTCCTCCTGTTGCTTTTTTTGCAGGCTATAGTCGCGGCATTATAGGTCCTTTAGGTTTTGTTATCATTACTTTAGTGATGGCTCAGTTTATTGGTCTTGTCGGACTTGGTCCTTTTTTCCCCTGGGCAATTCCAGGTGTTTATACAGCTTCGGCAGATATAGAAGGGATGCAATTGTTTCCCGTTAGTTACATTATTCTTATTCTGACAAGTGCCTTAGGTTTTATTGGTACAATTTTATGGTGGCGTTTTGCAGACCTGCATTAATTTGTGTCTTTGTGTAAATTGTTGATTTTAAACCTGATTTTGGAAATGTGAAACATTTAGTTACTGTTTAGGATATCCGCGGCATTGCAATCTACCAAACCGGAAAACTAATCTTTCGTTTTGACTAACTAAGAGGGTTTTAATTCTACCGCGAAAATCCCTGTAAAATTCTAAAAGCAATAGAAGCTAAGCTTTTTCAAAAAGCTTAGCTTCTAAATATTATTACTATTTAACAGCTTCTACGGCTTTAATTTCGGGGACTTCTTCTTTAATAGCTGCTTCAACACCTTGTTTAAGTGTGATAAGGCTGTAAGGGCAGGCACCACATGCACCGAGTAATTTTACCAGGACTACATTGTCTTTGGTAATTTCAATAAAGTCAATATTACCTCCATCAGCCTGTAAGGCAGGTCTGATTCTGTCAATAATATTTTTTACTTTGTTTTCAATTTCTGGATTATTCATATTTAATAGATTAAAAAATTTGTGCAAAATTATCTATTTATTGTTTTTAATATGAATAATGAATTGATTTTTTTGAAATATTAACTTTTTATTTGCCTAACGTTAAGCGGGTAATGTTGAGAGTGTAGCTGTAAATTATTGTTGAATTGATTATTGTTTATTCATAGAGTCGTAAATTACAAAAAATCTTATACAAAGATATTTCACAACTATATTATTTATAAGGTGTTCAAGAGGACGCTTCGCTTAGTTTTTTGAGAAGACATAATTTAATAAATGATTTATATGCAGATTCAATATTATTGATAGACCTTTATTAATTTTGAAAACATTGAAAATTAAGAAAAAAAATAGTTTTATCTCAGATATTCAGAAATAAATTTTATTTTTGCCTTTTAATTTTAATTATATGAATATACTATCAGAAAGAATAAATTATTTGGCAGAGTCCGAAACTCTTGCAATGTCAAGAATTAGCGGTGAGCTTAAAAGACAAGGAATTGATGTTATCAACTTAAGTATCGGGGAACCCGATTTTAATACTCCTGATTTTATCAAAGAAAGTGCAAAAAAAGCATTAGATGATAACTGGACGCATTACACCCCTGTCTCAGGTTATTATGACCTTCGTGAGGCTGTTTGCGCCAAATTTAAAAGAGATAATAATTTAGATTATAAACCCGAAGAAATAGTAGTATCAACAGGGGCTAAACAGGCTATTGCCAATGTAGTATTGAGTCTTATCAACCCCGGGGATGAAATACTTGTTCCTGTTCCATATTGGGTATCTTACAGAGAGATTGTCAAACTTGCCTCAGGTAAGCCTGTTTATATCCCAACCACGATAGAGACAGATTTTAAGATAACCCCGCAGGCACTGGAAGCGGCTATTACTCCTAAAACCAAGCTCTTTATATTCAGTTCACCCTGTAATCCGAGCGGTTCTGTTTATACTCAACAGGAATTAAACGCTCTGGCTAAGGTATTTGAAAAGTATAATAATATTTATATTATTTCAGATGAAATTTATGAATTTATTAATTTTGAAGGAAAGCACAGCAGTATTGCTTTAAATCAATCTATAAAAGACAGGGTTATTATTATAAACGGTTTGTCAAAAGGCTTTGCAATGACAGGTTGGCGTTTGGGTTATATGGCTGCAAATAAAATAATAGCTGACGCCTGTAATAAAATGCAGGGTCAATTTACCTCAGGCACTAATTCTATCTGTCAGAGGGCTGCTATTACGGCTTTGTTAGCCGAACCTGAAAAATGTACTACAGAAATGGTAAAGGCTTTCAGGGAGCGCCGGGATTTGTTGCTTGAACTGCTTAAAGATATACCGGGATTCAAATGTAATCTTCCTACAGGGGCTTTTTATATATTTCCTGATGTATCATATTATTATGGCAAGTCAGACGGAGAAACTAAAATAAATAACGGCGAAGAACTTTGCAAATATTTGCTATATAAAGCCAATGTAGCCTTAGTTGCAGGTTCGGCTTTTGGCGATGATAGATGTATCAGGTTTTCTTATGCCACATCTAAAGAACAGTTAATCAAAGCAGCTTCAAGGATTAAAAACACTTTAGCCAAGCTTAAATAAAGAAGTATTGAGTATTGAGTATTGGGTATTAGGTATTGGGTATGGGGTATAGGGTCAAAAACACAAATTATAGTGGGCACATTTTATTATTATTAAAATAGAGTATTAGGATGTTGAACTATTATGAAATACTCAATATTAACCAAAATGCAGGACTGGATGAAATAAAAAGAGCCTACAGGTTGCTGGCTAAAAAGATTCATCCTGATCTTAACAAAAGTACTGATGCTAAGTTAGCTTTTCAGATACTTAATGAGGCTTATCATACCCTTATTGATTTACATAAAAGAAATGAATATGATCTTTATTTAAAAAATGATTTATTTCTTTATAGGAAATATGGCAAATCATACAAGGATAGGCAGGCTAAACAGTCAAATACCGATTATTCTTATTACAAATATTATACGTCAGGGAGCAATACAATAAAGAAATCTAATATTTTTAATAAATATCTGAATAATTTTTTGTTTATAATAATGCTTGTAATTGGAATAATTACTATTATTTTCGGGATTATAGATTTGATATATAAAAAATGGGAGGGACTAAGAAATCTACAGGGAATATTGTTCGGATTATCATTTACAGGATTTTTAATTTATGGCTGGTATTTACTAATTAAAACTCCCGAAAAAGACAGGAAAACTGATATTTTTTAAACATCCGGACATTTTACAAAAACCCTGAGATTTGGGTGTGAAAACTAATAATATAATTTTGCAGTATTAATAATAAACTCATAGATATATTCGTTTTTTACGATTAAAAAAACAAATATCTATTAATTAAATTTCAATAATAAAACAGTGGAAACATCTGATTTAATAAAGAAAGTAAGAAAGATAGAAATAAAAACGCGGCGTATATCCAACCAGATTTTTTCGGGGCATTATCATAGTGCGTTCAAAGGAAGAGGAATGGCATTCAGCGAAGTCAGGGAATACCAGTATGGCGATGATATCCGCTCTATAGACTGGAATGTTACAGCTCGTTTTAATCATCCTTTTATTAAGATTTTTGATGAAGAAAGGGAGCTTACGGTAATGTTGATTATTGATGTGAGTTCTTCCAATATTTTTGGCACTGTGAATAGCTTTAAAAATGAGTTGATTACAGAAATTGCCGCAGTGCTTGCTTTTTCTGCTATTCAAAATAATGATAAAGTTGGAGTTATCTTTTTTAGTGATAAAGTAGAAAAATTCATTACTCCTAAAAAAGGAACTCATCATATATTAAGGATTATCAGGGAGCTTATTAATTTTGTGCCTGAAAATAAAGGTACTTCCATTACCGAAGGTCTTAAATACTTTACTAATGTGATTAAAAAACGCTGCACTGCTTTTGTTTTATCCGATTTTATTGACAATAATTTTGACAATGCACTCAGGATAGCTAATAAAAAACACGATGTTATTGCAGTCAGGATAAGCGACCCCAGAGAGAAAATACTGCCCGCTATAGGGCTTATGAAGATTAAAGATGCCGAGACAGGCGCAGATATGTGGATAGATAGCTCGGATGCCGGCGTCAGGCGGCAATACGAGCAATGGTGGGCAAAGAAAGAGATGAGTTTGCGAGAATCATTTAAAAAATCAGGCGTTGATACGGTAAACATAAGTACAGGCGAGGATTATGTCAGGCCGCTTACCAATCTTTTCAGATTACGTGAATCAAGATATTAACAGTACTAATTCCTATAGAAAGATGATAACATACAGGAAATATTTAATATTGTTGCTGGCAGGTCTTTTGATTGTTTTCAAGACTCATTCCCAGAAAGCTACTTCCACGCTTAGCAAGAACCTTATAAAAATAGGCGAACAGGTGGAATTTACAATACAATTTACAGGTTTGCCCGATTATAAAGTTTCATTCCCCGTTTTTTCAGATACCTTAACCAAAAATATTGAAATAATTGAAAGAACTAAGATAGATTCTATTTATTCAGAAGACCGTAAAGAATTGACCCTCAAACAGACTTTTGTCATTAGCTCCTTTGATTCGGGCTATTTTGCAATCAAACCCCTCCGGTTTATCTATAGAATTAAAAAAGATACTGCGAAACACTTTACCGAAACAGGCAGTTTGTTCCTCACAGTAAACACAATACAAGTTGACACCTCCAAAGAGATAAGGGATATAAAAGCACCGCTTGAAGCTCCTTATACTTTTAAAGAGTTTTTGCCCTATATCCTTACTGTTTTATTGATAGCTATATTAATTTTTGCAGGGATTTATATTTACCGGAAGATTAAAAGAAAAGAACCCGTCTTTCAGGTTCTTCAGAAGCCCAAACTGCCGCCTCACGAAGTCGCTCTTAAAGCTCTTGAAGAACTTAGAAAAAAGAAACTCTGGCAAAATAATCTTATTAAAGAATTTCATACCGAACTGACTGATATTATAAGAATCTATTTAGAAGATAGGTTTTTGATAAAAGCCTTAGAAATGACCTCTGACGAGATTTATGAATCTATTCAGAACCTTAACATAGACAGGACAATGAAAGATAAACTCTATTCAATGCTCAATCTTGCCGATATGGTTAAATTTGCCAAAGAAAATCCTTTGCCCTCCGAACACGATAATAGTTTTAATAATGCTATCGATTTTGTTCGCAACACTATCATTGTTATTAATGATAAAGATATAAGTAGTAATAACATAATAACAAATTAATAAAATGCCTGATAAAATTCATTTTGCACAGCCTTTGTTTTTATATTTGTTGTTAATAATACCATTATTTATTATCTGGTATTGGTTCAAACAGCGCAAATCAAAACCTGAAATGCAGGTGTCATCAGTTGAGGCTTTCAAATTAGCAAAACAAACATTAAGACAAAGATTGCGTCATCTGCTTTTTGCTATTAGAATGCTCGTTTATTTCTTATTAATTGTTGCGCTTGCCAGGCCTCAAAGCAGTTCAAGCAGGCAGGATATTAATATTGAAGGCATTGATATAATGCTGGCTACTGATATTTCAACCAGTATGCTTGCCGAAGATTTAAGACCTAACAGGCTGGAAGCAGCTAAAAACGTTGCTGTTGATTTTATAGACCGAAGACCTAACGACAGGATAGGACTGGTCGTTTTCAGCGCCGAAAGTTTTACACATTGCCCGCTTACAACAGACCATACGGTTCTTAAAAACCTTTTTAAAACTATTAAGACAGGAATGGTGGAAGACGGAACTGCTATTGGCAACGGTATAGCCACTGCTGTTGGCAGCCTTAAAGAAAGTAAAGCCCTTAGTAAAGTTATTATTCTGCTTACTGACGGCGAAAACAATAGTGGACAGGTGGACCCGCTCACCGCCGCCGAGTTGGCTAAACTTTTTAAAATAAGGATTTACACTGTCGGGGTCGGCACCGTCGGCACTGCTCCTTACCCTTTCCAGACTATGTTTGGAATACAATACCAGAATATCCCTGTTAAGATAGATGAGAACCTGCTCCAGAAACTTTCAGCTATGACTGATGGCAAATACTTCAGAGCTACTAATAACAGGAAACTTGCTGATATTTATAAAGAAATTGACAGCCTGGAAAAATCTAAAATTGATGTTACTGTGTATAGTAAGAAAAAAGAAGAGTTTCTGCCTTTGGCTTTGCTTGCCGCTTGTTTACTTATTCTTGAAATTCTTTTCAGACACACTATTTTCAGATCTATTCCCTGATAAAAAAAATAGCTTCAGCTAAAGCTTTAATTATAGCCTGAATTATTAATAAAATAAAGAGCTAAACCTCTTAGTCTGAATTATGCACTGATAATTCGGATTGATAAGTCTGTATCTATTTAATTAAATTTTTTTAATGCTATGGAAATAAAATCATTAGAGTGTTTAAAAAATGAAATCTACGAGTTGAAGTGTAAACTTTCTAACTTAGAAACTGTCCTTGGTGAGCGAGATGTAGATTTAACGCGCTTGCGTTTTATCCTTGAGCAAAACAATTTATTGCTTTTTACGGGCGAATTAGACAGTAAAGGCGTCAATTGGTGCAGTAATGACAACTTTTTCTCTGATATTACAGGGGTTAATTTTCCTTCTAAGCCAGAACTAACTTATGATAATATGAAAAGGCTTTTATTGGTAGATGATAAGAAATTGCCAGGGCTGCAAATCCGTTTTTTGAAGAAGAAAAAAGGCGATAATTTCTCAGGTCTGTTCAGACTTAGTAACATAAAAGACAGTTTTAACTGGTTTTACTCCAGTCTTAAAATAGTTAATGGTGCGAGCCTTGCCGCTAATATACGTTGTTCGGGCTTGGTAATGCTTTTTAAGTTTGATTACAAGGCTTTGCGGCAACTTTATGCTTTTATCTGCCTGCTTAAAAGACGTAAAGTTAAAGAGTTGATGAAATATATCTCTGCCAGAGACATTAAAATTGTGCTCCTTGTTGCAAAGGGTCGTAAAAATTCTGAAATTGCTCCTTTACTTGCTATGAGCGAACGCGGAATTGAAGAAGTTAAAAGCCGCTTGTTTAAACTTACAGGCTCGCCTAATTCCGCCGCTCTTGTCCATTGGTTTCATAAAAAAGGGCTGATTTAATTTATTCTATTGTTAGAGGCTATGAATATTAGCAAATTAAATTTAACAGTTGGGTTATCTTAAATGTGTCATATATAAATTAAGATTTCAAATATCTAAAATGAAATATGGGATTTTGTTTTCACAAATAGAATTTATAATAGAATTTATTATGTAAAATATTTAACTTTAGTAAGGGTTTAAATAACATTAGAATCAAGTTTTTTATTAATACATTTGAAACTCTCAGCTTATTAAAGTTGTTTCAATAACTTATTAATGGTTTTAAATATAGTAGTAAGTTCCAAAAAATTATATAATTTTGTAAATTAAAATTAATTTATTTTTTTGCAGAAACATTGATATATTAATCTATTGGCAAATATTAAATTGACTTAAATAATACTTTTTATTAAATTAATAATGATAAACAAAAACTTTTTAAATGTTTTGATAAATAAGTACTCAATAGATGAGTTAGAAAGGCATTTTATTTATTATTATCTTGAAAATAAAGGGATTGATTTTAATGTAAGCGAACTTTTAAAAGATTATTTTAATAAATTTATAATAAATCATTCATTATATTTAGAAATATCGTCATTAGAAATTCAAACTATTAAGGATTTAGAAAATATTCTTGAATTATTGATTCCTGAAACAGATAGAAAATTTAATGGCGCCTTTTTTACACCAACTTATATAGTAGAATCAATAATAAATGAAGTAAAACCATTAGAAACGGATAAATGTATTGACCTTAGCTCTGGGTGTGGTGCTTTTCATATTGGGCTTGTTGATTATTATAAGAAAAATTTTAATAAAAACATAAAAAATATAATAAAAGAAAATATTTATGGAGTTGATATCTTAGAATATAATATTAAACGAGCAAAAATATTATTGACAATTTTAGGGCTCCAAAATAATGAAATAATTAGTTTAGAAGATTTTAATATTGTTAACGAAGATAGTTTAAAATGCGATTTAAATAAAATTTTCTTTCGTAATAACCAAGGATTGTTTAATGTAATAGTAGGCAATCCTCCATATGTAAAATTTCAAGATTTAAGCGACGAAAATAGAAAGTATTTATTGAAACATTTTAAATCAATAAATAATGGAACATTTAACCTTTATTTTGCCTTTTTTGAATTAGGATATAAATTATTGACAGATGATGGAAGATTGGGTTATATTACTCCTAATAATTATTTTACATCTTTGTCAGGTGAATCATTAAGAAGTTATTTTCAATCTAAAAAATGTGTAATAAAAATTATTGATTTCAGTCATAAAAAAGTTTTCGATGCTCAAACTTATACTGCGCTAACATTTTTGAATAATAAAAAAAATCAGGAAATTTTATTTGATAGGATAAATGGACAAGATAATCCAGAGATTTTTTTAAAAAAAATCGTACCTTCAATTAATAAAATTGACGAACTTAATTCTCATAAATGGAGATTACTTAAAACAAACGAACAGGTTAATATTAAAAAAATTGAAACATCAGGAATTCCAATAAATAAACTTTTTGATATTTGTGTCGGTATTGCTACTTTAAAAGATGGATTATATTTTATTGACGGGACAACATTAAATAATAATTATTATTTAAAAAATATTAATAATATTACATATAAAATAGAAGCAGGGGTTACAAAACCTGTTTATAAAATTTCTGATTTCAAAACCCAACAAGAATGTAATCAAAATACAAGACGGATAATTTTTCCCTATAAAATTGAGAAGGGGATTGCAGTTCCTTATTCTGAAGATGAATTATTTATTAAATATCCTGAATGTTTTTATTATTTTAATTCATATAGGCAGCAACTTAAACAGAGAGATAAAGGAAAGAATATTTTTTCCCCATTTTTTGCTTATGGTAGAACTCAAGGTTTGGCTAAAATTGGCAAAAAATTATTAACACCTACCTTTAGTCAATACCCGAGATTTTTAATTGTTGAGGACAAAGAATCTTTTTTTACCAATGGTTATGGTTTTTATTTTAGGCACATTGAAGGGAGAAACTTATTTGCATCTGATGAAATTCCATTAATAGCTCACGAAGAAAATATTTCTATTGTTCAAAAAATATTAAATTCTATAGTAATGCATTATTATATTAGTAAAACCAGCGTTGCAATTGAGGGTAATTATCCATGCTATCAGAAAAATTTTATTGAAAAGTTTTCAATACCTCTTTTAACAAAGGCTGATATTAATATTTTAAATAAAATCAATAATAAAGAGGAAATTGATATGTTCTTAATAAAAAAATATCAACTTAATATCCCTTTGCCAAATCTATCTGTATAGATAATTAATAGATCCTTTATAAAACTTTCAAAACTAAGATTTTTTATAGTTGCTATTGAATTATTATCCAATAATCCGTCTTTCTTCAATTCTTTATCAGAATTATATATTTTTGGAATTTCTTTACTAAAATCAACTATCAATAAGCATACTTTTTCATATTTAAAGAAATCTTTTTCATATGAAATTCTTTGATTTAATGCATCAAATGATAGCAAATATTTTTCTATATGTTTTTTTATGCCCTTTATATCTTTATACTCTATTTTCTTTTTATTAGTCTGGTCTGAATTGAATTCCCTGACAATAATCATATAAAATTCACCTAATACCATTTTAGGGCAACGTAAATGTAAATTAAGTGCTTCTGCAAATGTTCGTTCATATAAAGTATCAAAATTTTTTGCAGTACTGCTTAATTGGCTTCGAACATTGATTGATAATGTTTTTTCAGTAAATTTAAAACCAAATTTATCTTTTTGTTTATATAATATTCCCTTAAAATCTAATATCTCTTCTGAAGGGTCGATATTATTAGGAATTACACATACATCTTGCGATTTTTTTTTAAAAAATCCGGATAATTTAAGCTCTCCATTGCTCTTATTTATAGATGGTTTGATTAAGTCGGGATTTATATTTTGATTTTTTAATTCTGATTTTATTATGTTATGAAGTAATTTTATTGGTTTTGATGTTCTTATAAGATTATTTTTTCCAATTGTTCCTGATTTAAGAATTGCTTCTTCAATAGAACTTTTTATTTCATTAATAGCGTTTTGAAGATTATTTGAAACTTTCATCATTAAAAAATTCTTTAATTGAAATATTAAGAGCTTTAGTAATTTTTTCAATATTTATAATTGATATATTTCTACTCCCGTTTTCAACACTTGCAATATAGCTTCTATCCAAATCAGATATGCTGGCTAAATCTTTTTGAGTTATAGTAGCTTTTTCTCTTAATACTCTTATTCTTAACCCTATTTCTTTTTTTATATTCATTATGCAAAAATGAGTAATTGTTGACTATAAGACAAAGACTTTAAGTAACATTTTTATTTTATTTGTAGTTTAAATAAATTAAAATGCTGATTTATAAGACTACCAATATTTATTTTAGGGGAAAATCCATACTTGATCTAATTACAGCATTTTATTTTCTCTGATTATTTCATTATATTTATTGGTATCTCTTGATATTCAATTATTATTATTAATTTCTGATGATTGTCTTTTTTATTCATAATTAAATGGTTTTTTAGTTTTGATAGTTAGATTTTTTTAGGTTTTATATTTACCAAAATTAATGTTTAAAAATATTTTATGATAAATATTGTGGAAAACCACTGTGGTATCCCGCAAATATTTTCCTGTTTTGTTTTACTTTATTTCTATTTGATTTAATGTTGTCCCTGTTTTTAAATCCATAATCCCAATGCTCCTCTTAAAAAATACATTTTTTGATAATTTTCTCTATAAATCAATAATTTATGTTTATTCTTTGAATTCAAAGAAAGGATTTTTGAATTCAAAGAACGATATTTTGTATTCAAAGAATGATATTTTGTATTCAAAGAAGGAAGTTTTATGTTCAAAGAATGATATTTTGTATTCAAAGAAGGAAGTTTTATGTTCAAAGAAGGATATTTTGTATTCAAAGAAGGAAGTTTTGTATTCAAAGAAGGACGTTTTGAGTTCAAAGAAGGAAGTTTTGTGTTCAAAGAAGGAAGTTTTAAATTCAAAGAAGTC
>JAGODS010000276.1 GCA_017998135.1 Bacteroidales bacterium | reverse complement strand
TATTAGGTGATGATACAGATTAATTCGTTAATGTATTATAAATTAACATTTTCAATAGCCCCGACCTTAATAGCCACAACTTTTAGGTCGTGGGTTAAGTTGAGCTTGACCATCGGGCTTTAGTCCAATATTTTTGCTTAATACAGATTAAGGACAAAGTTATTTATATAAAAAATTATGAATAGAAAGGAAGCAGAAATAGAACTAAAACGTTTATTCGGTCTGAATAGTTTTTATGATCTGCAATGGGAGGTTATTGGAAGGATTTTTAAGGGACAGAGAGTTTTACTTATTGAAAAGACAGGCTTTGGCAAATCTCTGTGTTACCAATTTCCTGCTACACAATTAGAAGGTTTAACAATTATATTTTCGCCGCTTATTGCTCTTATGCGCGACCAGGTTCGCAGTATGCAGGATAAAGGTATAAAAGCCGCTACTATCAACTCTAACCAGGAAAAAGAAGAACATAACGAAATAATAACTCTTGCTAAAAAAAATCAGCTTGATATGCTTTATATAGCACCTGAACGTATGGAGAACGTTGAATGGATTAGCGCTGCAAGGGAAATGAAAATAGCTATGATAGTTATTGATGAAGCACATTGTATTTCTATCTGGGGACAGAGCTTCAGACCTAATTACCGTAGGATAGTTAATTTGGTGAAAATGCTGCCCAAAACCTTTCCTGTTCTTGCTACAACCGCTACAGCCACTTTAAGAGTGCAGCAGGATATCATTGAACAGGTGGGTGCTGATTTAATTCCTGTTCGCGGGCAGCTTATAAGACCAAATCTAAGTCTGCACCTCATTAAATTGCAGTCCGAAGATGAAAAATTCTTCTGGTTGGCAGAACATTTGGCTAAACTCCCGAAACCCGGTATTATTTATACAGGTACTCAATATAATACTGAGATATATTCTAATTGGGTACAGTTTTTAGGCTTTAATTCAGCTGCTTACAGCGCCAGGCTGGATCCGGACTCAAGAAAAAGAGTGGAAGCAGGCTTTATAAGTAATCAATATGATTGTGTGGTTTCTACCAATGCTCTCGGAATGGGAATAGATAAACCCGATATCCGTTTTATTATACATACTCAAATCACTCAATCGCCTATTCATTATTACCAGGAGATAGGCAGGGCGGGCAGGGATAATAATAAGGCTTTTGCTATTTTATTTTATAATTATCCGGAAGATAAAGATATGGAGCTACCTCTTAGTTTTATTGAAGGTTCCAAACCTTCCTCTGATAACTATGAAAAAGTCATTGCTGCCGTTAAGAAAGAATTGATGGGTTTATATAAAATCATACGTTCGGTTAACCTAAAACAGACGCAGGTCAGGGTTATTTTGTCTGACCTCATTGAGCAGGGTATAATCAATGAAATTATGGATGGTAAAGCAAAAAAATATTTCTACAATCCTGATGCACCCGCTTTAAACCTTAGACAGTTTGACTTATTAAGAGAAACGCAAATGGCGGAACTAAAAAAGATGATAGCATACACAACAATAAAATCCTGCAGGATGCAATTTCTTTGCCATTATCTTGGAGATCTTCAACAAAAGCCTTGCGGTATCTGTGATAATGATTTAAAAAAAATTAATACTGTGAAGCCTTCAGAAAGACTAATTGCTAAATTAAAGGAATTTAGGGAGACATATTTTCCTGTGCTTGAAGTTGAGAACTCATTGAGCCGGTTGGTAAATGGTGTCGCTGCCTCTTATTATGGTAATTCTAATGTCGGCGCTGCTATCAGATACGCTAAATACGAAGGAGGCGGCGACTTTCCCGACTGGCTGCTGCGCATTACGCTTAAAGCCTATTGGAAACAGTTTGCTAAATTAAAAGATAAGGATACAGAGGAATCTTTAGCTAAGGAAAATTCTCAAACTGATAGTATTTTTGATTTGATATTATTTGTCCCCCCTACTGAAACTCCAGATTTGTTTCTTAGGTTTGCTGAGAAAATATCCCTTATCCTGCAAATCCCTCTTTCTTATAAATTAAAGAAAAAAACCGATTGTTTGCCTCAGAAAAATTTTGAAAGCAGTATTTCTAAAAAGGAAAATGTTAAAGATAAATTTTATTATGAAACCCCTTTAGAACTTAAGGATAAAAAGATATTACTGATAGATGATATATATGACAGTGGCTGCACAATAAAGGAGATTGGCAGGTATTTAACTAAGCAGGGTGCTGCTTTAATAGCCCCTCTTGTTATTGCAAAAACCGTTGGAGGCGATTTATAAAATATTATATTTTACTTAAAAAAACTATGACTTCATACACTGACAATACATACTGGATAGCAATTGCCCACCTGCCCGGCTGGCGCATTGAACAAATTAACAATGCAATTCTTTTTAATTTGCATAATAAAGGACTTGGGTTAAATGAATTTTTTTCACTTGATAAACAAGGCTGGATGGAATTATACGGGTTCAGCACTAAAGAACTTTCGGATATAGAACAGGTAAAAAATGAATTACCCCGACTTGCCTTTATATCTGAACAACTTCAAAATGAAGGTTTTTACCTGCTTAATATATATTCTTCGGAATATCCTCTTGTTTTAAAAGAAAATCTTGGCAGTTCTAATTGCCCTCCTTTATTATATCTGAAGGGACGTAGGGCATTGCTGGAGGAAGATGCAGTAGCTATCGTAGGTTCAAGAAATGCGGGCGAAAAAGCCCTTGACTTTACACAGAATATAGCTAAAAAAGTAGTTGGAGAATTAAAGGTTGTTGTGAGCGGTTTTGCCAAAGGTGTAGATAAACAGGCATTAGACACCACGCTCTCAGAAAACGGTAAAAGCATTATTGTTCTGCCACAGGGCATACTTACTTTTCAGTCGGGCTATAAGAAATATTACGAACCGATAATCAACGGCTCAGTGCTTGTTTTGAGTACATTCTTCCCTAAGGCGGGCTGGGATGTTGGGTTGGCTATGGCTCGTAATACTTATATTTACGGACTGGCAAAAGAAATTTATGTTGCCGAAACAGATAGTAAGGGCGGTACCTGGGAAGGAGCTGTCAATGGGCTGAAACGTAAAAGAAATATTTATGTTAGACTACCGGGACCAACTGAAAACAATGCCAATAATAAACTAATAAGCCTGGGCGCCCTGGCTGTTGATATGTTGGGGAATAGTCTGCAAATTCCGGTTAGCAAGCCTGATAATATAATACTGTTTAATACTAATAAAACAGACGAAAACTTTGATAATAAAGATTATGTTAGAACGGATAAGTGGAAAAACGCTTTAATTGAATTACTTAAATCAGGTTCTTATAGTGTCAGAGAAATTAAGCTGGCATTAAAACTTGATATTGACAGCCGCAAACTCTCATCTCTGCTTAAAAAAAATCCTGATATAGCGAGTATTAAAGGAAATCCTGTTAAATTTTATCTAAAAACACAAATTAATCCTACTCTGTTTGATTAGTCTGATAATTCAAAACCTTATTATTCTTTGTGTAATAAGATTTAGATTAAATATCCTTTTTTAAATTATTTGTAACTACTCAGCTGCTGATTAATAAGAAATGATAAAGGTTTCAAAACATACATAATTTTATTTTTATTTTTTTAACCTTAGTATAAAACTTGTTCCCTTATATATCAACCTTATTCGTTTATTTTGAATACTAAATACCCAATACCAGGTACTCATATTATCAATAGCCCCTACCTTTAGTTAAGGTTAAGTTTTCTCATATTATCAATAGCCCCTACCTTTAGTT
>JAGODS010000275.1 GCA_017998135.1 Bacteroidales bacterium | reverse complement strand
CACTTAGCACAGGGACACAAGGAAGGCACACGCAAGCCAGTGTCCCTGTTTTTTTTTATTATATAAAAAAAGTATAGATAGAAAATAAAAATAAGATATACTATTCCCAAATATTTATATCTTTGCAAATTCTAAAAATAACACATAAATTTATTAATTGATTTAAAATCAAACTATTATGCCAACAAAAATCAGACTGCAAAGGCGTGGTAAAAAAGGACAACCTTTCTACCACATTGTTATAGCAGATCAGAGAGCGCCACGGGATGGCAAATTTATTGAAAAAATTGGCACTTACAATCCCTTAAACGTTCCTGCTGTTATAGAATTAAATTTTGACAGAGCTTTATACTGGTATCAGAAAGGCGCCCAGCCCACAAATACCGTTAAAGCCATACTGTCTTACAAAGGTATTTTATATAAAAATCACCTGCTTAAAGGGGTTCAAAAAGGAGTCTTCTCCTTAGAACAAGCCGAAGAGAAATTTCAAGCCTGGATAAACCAGAAATTAACAAAGATTCAAAACGAGGCTAATTCTCATCTGCTAAAAGCTAAAGATGACCAGAAATCACGTCTTAAAGAAGAAACAAAAATTAATGAACTCAGGGCTGCTAAATTAGCAGAACGACTTGCACAAGCTGCTAAAGCAGAAGAAGCACAAGCTACACAGGAACAGGAAGCAGAACCTGGAGCAGAAGCTGCAGAACCTGCTATCTCCAACGAAACAAGCACCCCTGAGGCTGAATCAAACAATAGTCCCGCACAAGAAGAACCGAAAGAAAATACTGAAACAAATCAGTAATAATTGACTTTAATTTAATTTTTTATTTACTAATATTTAACCTCGCAGTATTTAATGCTGCGGGGTTTATATTTTATAAAAGTTTATGCTGCCAACTCAATTTACAAAGATAGGTACTATCCTTAAAACTTATGGTTTTGAGGGGGAGCTAATCATTATTTCCGAGTATGCTCTAAAGAAGCATTTTTCTAAAAACAAATGGCTTTTCATAGAGATAGACAGTGAAAAGATTCCATTTCGCATTACAAAATGTCATATTTCGCCAACAAATATAATAGTAAAATTTAAAGACCTTGACTATGAAAGGGCGAGTAAATTAAAAAAATGTAATGTTTACACAGACAGTCAGAGCGTAAAGATAATCAAAACTACTAATGATTTTAGAAGTATCAGGGGATATAAAATATATGATACAAAAACTAACTATTTAGGAATACTGACAGATATAATAAAAAATAAAAGTCAGCTTATTTTTATAATATTCAGTAATAACAGGGAAATATTAATACCCGCTGTTAGCGAGTTCATAACTGCTTTTGATAGCAATAATAAAACTATCACGCTTGAACTTCCCGAAGGTTTAATAGATATATATCTGAATGGGAAGCCGTAATTTCCATTTCAAACAATTCAGCATATCAGATGCAGAATCGGCGATGAAGATAAACAGCGATTCTGTATTACTTGGTATCTGGATAAAGGAAAATGTTAAAAGGGTGCTTGATATAGGCACGGGCTGCGGGGTTCTTGCATTTATACTTGCATTTAAGAGCAGTGCAACATTTGATGCAATAGATATAGATGCGGGCAGTTGCCAACAGGCTGAGAAAAATGTAAATTCTCTCAATCTTAGAGGCAGAATACGGATTGTTAATCTATCCTTACAAGACTATGTTAAATCCTCTAGGGAAAAATATGATTTGATAGTATGCAATCCTCCCTTTTTTATAGATTCCCAAAGAAGTCCTGATAAAAGCCGAAATATTAGCAAGCATAATCAAAATCTTGGTTTTGATGAACTTACGGATGGAGTAGCAAAACTGCTTAATAAAGACGGAAAATTTTATACTATTATCGCATATAATAGTTTTGAAAAGTTAAAAGAAGCTGCTTGTTTAGTTAGTCTCGGGATTGAAAAGCTGCTGCTGATAAAACCCAAGCCTGATAAAGTATATAGCCGTGTTCTCGCCTGTTTTTCTTTTAATGCAGATAAAAGCATAAGGAAGGAAGAACTTATTATAAGGAATATAGATAATAACTTTACTGAGGCTTATAAAGCTTTTGTAAAGAATTATTATGAAAAAGAGTTTTGAATGTAAAATTTTAAGATATTTAAATGTTTTACATTTTAAACCCAAAAATCTGCTAATTTCAAAAATAATAGTATCCTGATTTAGAAGCACGTCTGTAAAGAGGGAAAATCCAGCCGACTTTAACTCCTTTAATCAGATCGAATCTTTTTGTTTTGTCAGCACCCATCCTATCAAAGTCATAAGTTCTGCGACTTTCGGTCCAGGCTTCAATAAACTCAATACCTGCGAAGAAGCTCATAAGCCTTGAATTACCAAAATAGGCATATCCGACAAACTGGCTAATAGCAAGACCATTTGTAAGCCTGTCATAGCCTTTAAGGTAGTCGTCGCGCAACTGGGGTGCGGTATTGTCGGTATGCTCAATTCTTATCTTATGTTGCAAAAAGCCGGCAGAAGCACTAATAATTATACCTGAGTTAGGATTAGGACCGAAGAAAGGAATGATATATCCGAGCTTGGCAGCAGTATAAAAACCTCTCTCAAACATATTAATATTTGCATATATGCCGTCTCCGTCAATTACGTAGCCTTTAGAGTTTTTAATTATATCAAGAATAGTGTCTTCTTTAATCTTATTACCGAAGATGAAATTAAAATCCAGCCCTGCAATAAGATTATGTTTGCTTTTAAAACTAAAGCTACCTCCGAGATTATTATTCCAACCAAACCTATCTTTCATGTCACCGCCAGGGAGCATAGCAGCATAATGAGCCGAGATAAAAAAGGTATTTATTGACGAATCTCTCACATTTACCTGAGAATTGAGCTTGATATTGATAAAAAAAAGAAAAACAACACAAAAATATAAGCTCAACTTTGTCTTGATAAGTGTAAAGTTAGGAAAGTAGGAAGGAGCATTATTAAAAATAGATTTCATAAATTAGTAGTCAGCGCTGTAGTTTTATTTCATTCCCTTTTGCTCTAAGTAAAAATCAAGTAATTTGGTGATGTATTTACCAAAAATGTCGAACTCTATATTAACAACAGTGCCTGCTTTGATATTATGAAAATTAGTAACATTATAGGTAAAAGGAATAATAGCGACTGAGAAAGAGTCCTTAGAAGAGTCAACAACAGTAAGACTGACGCCATTTACCGAAACCGAACCTTTTTCAACAGTGAAATTATGCAGCTTGGAGTCGTAATTAAAATAGAACTTCCAGCTACCATCCACCTCTTCCACCTTAGTGCAGACAGCCGTCTGATCAATATGTCCCTGAACAATATGACCGTCAAAGCGTCCTTCCATTTTCATACTTCGTTCTAAGTTTACCTCATAGCCGACAGCCCATTTGCCAAGGTTGGTTTTATCTAAGGTTTCTTTGATAGCCGTAACCACATATTGATTTTTAGGTTTAACAACCTTAACAATAGTAAGACAGACGCCGTCATGCGACAAACTCTGGTCTATCTTCAACTCGTCTGCAATCCGTGTTTCAATAGTAAAATGGACATTACTTTGCTCTTTGGTTATTTCTACTACTTTGCCCGTAGTCTCAACAATTCCTGTAAACATAATAATTATAGAATTAAAATTTTAGATATAAACGTATAAATATGTTATTAATTATTTTATTTATCAATATCTTTCAATAATTCCTCATTTTGAGCAATATCGGCATCTGCATTTTTATAATCCTGTTCTTTGAAAGTCTCTTTATT
>JAGODS010000016.1 GCA_017998135.1 Bacteroidales bacterium | reverse complement strand
GCCGGATTAAAATCCTGTTCAACAACAAAGCCAACAGCCTATTACGACGATTTATATTATTCTCCCAAGGATAAAAATGTTCAACAGATAAATAAGAGAGCAGTTACAAATAATGCGCCAAAATATAATTATACACAGCAGACCTATAATAAAACTGATGCTGATACTACATATTTTGATGAAAGCAAATATCAAAGGTATAAAAATCAGGTTATTGAGAGCGATACGCTTAGCTATAATAATAATCCCTCTTATTCTACAGATTACAGCGATCAGGGAGGTAATACTTATGTAACCAATAATTATTATGGGGATGATTATTATGATTATGAGTATGCAAGTCGTTTGAGGAGATTTCATAATCCTTACTATGGTTTCAGCTATTATAATGACTATTATACAAATTTATACTGGTATAATTACGACCCCTTTTACTGGGGTACAAGCATTTATTTAGGTTATAACTGGTTTTGGCCAAGTTATAGCTATTTCAGACCAAGCTGGTATTTCTCTATGGGCTGGGGCTTCGGTTGGGGTTATCCTTATTGGGGTTACAGCAGTTGGTATAATCCTTATTATGATTCTTACGGATATGGCTATTATCACGGTTATAATGACGGCTATTGGGATGGGTACTATGCTGATAATTACGACTATTACTATCATAACAGTTATGATGAAAATTCTTATCATAAGAATCATAGGTCAGGGATTAGCTCATACACAGGACCAAAGAGCAAATATATTTCATCAAATAATAATGAAGATTTAAGTTTTGGTGAAAAATATAATAAATATATAGCTTCTACACAAGCTCTTGAAAAAAAGGATAATATAATTAGTACACAGAACAAATCAACGGATAAAAATATTAAAGATTTCAAAGCAAACCCGGACGCAGCACTTAATAACAAGACTTTGGATAAAAGTCAGGATAAAACATTGAAAAATGATGTTCAGACTGTTCAAACTGACAGGAAAATTGATAAATCTAATATACAACCACAAAATAATGATATAAATCAAAAGCCTGAAACTCAAAAAAGATCCAATATTGATAAAAATAATGATAATAAAACCCTAAATCAGAATAACAGTCCTTATAAAAGATATTATAATAATAACAGACAGCAATATTATAAACAGGATAGAAATATATATAATCAGCGAAATGCCGGGGTAAACCCTAATAATAAAACCCAAAAACCTGAAATGAAATATAATAAACCTATTGAAAATCAGAACCGCTATATTGCACCCAAGAATAATTCCCCTCAGCAAGCTCCATCAAATCAGGCACCTGCTGTTAACAAACCTAAAACTTATGTTTCTCCTCAGTATTCGCAGCCTAAATCTGACCAGTATTATGCTAAGCCTAAGAATTATTCAAGTCCAGGTAATTATCAAAATAATAATCAGCAAAATAACAGGATAATTAATAATCAGCCAAGACAAAATAATAATTACAAAAGTAATGATCAACCGAGACAGCAAATAAAAATAAATGCTCCATCTAATTCAAATCATAATATTAGTACACCCTCCAGGTCAGCACCTTCTAATAATTATAGCAGACCAGCTCCTTCAAATTCATCAAGATCCGGATCCGGATCAGGATCAGGATCAGGATCAGGTTCAGGTTCAGGTTCCGGTTCCAGAAGAAGATAAGAGTTTTAAGCAATATTTGATGTTATGTCGCCGATATTGAAATAAAATGATGATTTTAGTTTGAAAAAATAGATATTTAATTAAAAGTTCAAAATTTAGAATACAATAAATCTTAAATCGGATTATATGAAAAGAATAATATTTATTATAGTAATCACTATAAGCACACTGCCGCTATTTAGCCAAAATGAGACAGATGCATTGAGATATTCAATGATTAGTAATAATGGGACTGCCAGATTCGTTGGAATGGGAGCTTCTTTTAGTGCTATAGGAGGAAATTTCTCTTCTTTAAGTGTTAATCCCGCTGGTATTGGTTTGTTCAGAAAGTCTGAATTTACTTTTACTCCTTCTTTTTATAAAGGGAAAATTAAATCAGATTTTAATGACGAAAACTATAATGATTATAAATATAATTTTAATCTTGGAAATATAGGCATAGTATTGGCTATACCTGGTACCGGTCTTAATTCCGAAGCACCCGGCTGGCGCTATTTACAGTTAGGTTTTGGTATTAACAGGCAGAATAATTTTAATAATCGTATGATAATTGAAGGATATAATTCATCAAGTTCCATTATTAAACAATATGTAGATTATGCAAATAATGATGCCTTATCTCCGGATGAATTATTTTTTGAAGATACACGCTTAGCTTATGATACAAGATTAATAAAAAACAAAACTGGTAAGCCGAATGAATATACTTCATCGCTTTATAACGGTGAGGTGCTTCATAGGCAAACTGTTAATTATTCAGGCTCTTCTAATGAGTTTGTTTTTTCGGCTGGTGCAAACTATAATGATAAACTTTATATTGGTGCTACGGTTGGATTACCATATATAAGATATAAAGAAAAATCGGAACATTATGAGTCTGACCTATATAATAAAATTGATTCAGTTAAAAATTTTTATATAACGGATAAGCTTGATGAATCCGGGCAGGGTATAAATATTAAAGCAGGTTTAATCTATAAGCTTAATGAAATAATAAGATTGGGAGCGGCAATACATTCTCCTACTTTTTATAAAATAACATATAACTTCAAGAGAACAATTGAAAGTAATTTAGATAATGGTAAATATTTAAAAAGCAGTTCTTCAGATTATGTGCAAAATAATGAAATAGACTATCATCTTGAGACACCGATGAAGGCAATAGGCAGTATTGGTTTTGTATTTGGTAAATACGGCTTATTAAATCTGGAATATCAATTTTCAGATTATTCTGAGATGAAATTGCGGGAAGGGTCTAATGATAATGATTATGTTGAGGTTAATAGCTCAATAGGGAAAATTTATTCAGCTCAGCATACAATTAATGCAGGTGCTGAAGTAAATATTGAAAATATTGCTTTACGTGCAGGTTATGCCTTTGGCACTTCGCCATATACAGATGTAAATCTTCTGGAACAGCAGACTATATCAATAGGATTAGGATTCAGGGAAAAAGATTACTTTTTTGATATAGCTTATAATTATGGATTTTATAAACAGGATTATTATATGTATAATCCTTACCTGGTTAATCCTTCCAAAAATTCTTATAATTTTCAGAGTTTAATGTTCACCTTAGGGGTTAAATTTTAGACTGTATTAAATTATTGAACAAATATTAATCCTATTGGGGGTTATTATAATTTTAAAAAGTATTTTTAAAACTGATTTTAAATGCATATTTGTTTATATACCAAGTAAAACCGGCGAAAAATTTTTGTTTAGTTGATACATTTTTTTAAGCTTTCCTTATCAATTTTAAGTTGATTAAATATTTCATTTTGCCTATCTCTTAGCTCAGTTATAATTATTTCTTCATTATTATCTCCTATTTTAAGCATATTGAGATTAATCATCTTTAATTCTTCTTTTATATCATTTAAAGACTATTGTTCTTTCTTTGCTTTATCAGATAGTTTAAGTCAGGGAAATATTTTAATTTCAATTTCTCTGATTAATACATAAGCGAGCATTGCAACAAGAACATGTCCTTTTGTCGTATTTGCATTTAAATGAAATATTGGTCTTACACTTAGCTCGCTTGTCTTTAAATCCCTGAGTGAATAATCTGAGTGTTTTAAATTTTTATATTCTTCTTTTACTTGTTCTTTTAATAATTTTTCTTTTTCTACATTTGTAATAATTACATATTTTCTATCCAATAATTTTATATCTATACCCAGACGCTTGGATATTATCTCATTTCGCTTTATCCAGTTTAATATATGGATTTTATTCTCCCTGTTTATTATTTAGTCTATTATCATTAATTTTACATATTTAGCATCTGAGCCTAAAACCTTATCTAACATCGCTTATACGCAAACACTTCATTAACTCAAGCAGAACATAGATAAATCTATAGTCTATGCTTTTTTTTATGACTATATCTTTAATTGAAACCAAGGCGTCAATTCCTTTTTGTAAAATATTTTTAATTGATAGTACTATCTCTGCCGGTACTTGCGAGAGATTAGCTACTACCTTAGTCTTTATTTTTCCATTATCCCTGAATTTAGTGCATAACAAGGGGTAGGAATAGGTCTTGCCCTTTACTGTTCTATTGCTATATTGTATATACATTCGGCAAATATAAAATGTTATTTGCTACGAAAATAAATTATTTTTTAAAGTTATCAATATAGTTATTAATAATTTATAATAAATTAGTGGCTATATTTTGGCATTAATTCTCTTCATTATCTTGTTGTTATTGAAAAACCCCGTTTAATAGCCGTTAAAAGTATCTAATAATTAAAAGATTTGGGCTAAAGCCCTGATAATGTAGGGAAATTATGTACCCCTACCTAAAGGTAGGGGCTATTGATAGGGGCTATTGGTGGGGAAACAGCTCCCCTACAGTTACATCAAAATCAGGAACTATTGGTAGAGGCTATTCGTAGGGACTATTGGTAGAGGTTATTGACAGGGGCTATTGGTAAGGGGGTATTGATAGGGACTATTGGTAGAGGCTATTGATAAGGGGTATTGGTAGGGACTATTGGTCGAGGCTATTGATAATCAAAGGATAAAAAATATTAAATATTTTTAGACTTTTTAGTAGTCTCAATAATTGAAAATGTTGATTTAAAAGTGTTTGTTAATATCTTTAGAAGTATTGAGTAAATAGTAGTTTTTTTTACAATGTATTAGATGAATTTTTATTATCTTTGCAAAACTTATTATTTAACCTGATTTATTCATTACTTAGTTTAGGACTATAAGGATAAATCATTGTCCTTAATCAGAGCAGTCCGGCTTTTGCAAGATTGGTATTATTATGAATAATTCAGGATAGTATTAGGGGTTTTAACCTTGCAAAATAAAAATATGCTTTAAAAAAATAAAATTTTAAATATATGGCAAAGCTTGTTAAATCAGATATGATTAAAGAAATAAGGGGTAAGGTTGGGGATAAGGTTTACTCCAAAAATCATTATGGTTATAGTGTCGGAAAGGTGCAGAAAGCCCCTAAAGGCTTTACACCGTTTCAAAAAAACTGGCAGACCGTATTCAAATATCTCGCTAATCTTTGGCCTCAGATAAGCCAGGAACAGCGAGACAGATGGAATAACTTTGCAAGAACATTCAGGGTTAAGGATAAATTAGGTAATAGTTTTTCATATACAGGTCAGAATTTATTTACAATGTTGAATGCAAAACGCATACTCATTAATTGTGAATGTAATTATGACGCACCTCGCGTCAAGCCCATAGTGCAGTTATTTAAAGAACTTAAAGTTGATGCCTATTATCAAGGCGAGGATTTTCGGATATTATTGGATTTAAAGCCTGCTATAAATCAAAAAACTGTTGTATTAGTGCATTGCAGTAAACCCTTTTCCCCTGGTGTTAGTCGCACATACGAGCATATTAGAATAATAGGTCTTATAGATAGTCAGTCCAAGTTGCCCTTAAATATATCCTTCAGTTATTTGGAGTCTTATAAGATTAATCCTGCTGCCGGGAAAAAGTTGTTTGTCCAGATTACCCCAATTGATAAGGAGACAGGCTTTGAGGGTAGTATTATTAAAAGCTATACAATAGTTGGGGAGAGAAATTGATATTTGTCATCACTGATATTTTTGAGAATAACACCATAATTTATTATGGTGTTTAAAATATCTCTTCCAGCTTTCTTTCTAATCTATTGATTATAAATGGTTATGCACAATCATAAATCTATTTTTCACTTCATTTAACTCTGTGTAATCATTACAAAATAAAGTATTTTATGGATAGACACTGATTATTAACTTCAAAGAGCATTCTGCAACATCAAGAGTTTAGGGTAAATTTCAAGGACTGAAAAATTTTATTAAATAAAATATGATATTATATCAAAAATAATTATTATTTTAGCAAAGTTTTTGTATTAAAAAATTTGAGGGGTATTTCTTTATTTTGATTGTTATACCTCACCATCAACTTTTTGAGCATTAAACTGTGATAGAAATTAATCAGATTAAACCTTAGCCGGTTCTTGATAATTGATGGGCTGACCACCCAAAGTGACAGTAAATAAATAAAAAGTGGAGACCGGAACCCACTTTAAAAAACGGGGCGAATCTGAAAAGCCATAAGAGTAGGAAATTTAAAACCCTTTTTATATGAAAAATTTTTACTTTTTACTTTTAATTGTCTTATCTTTATTTGTTTCTGTAAAAGCTCAGCAATGGACTGCTATAACTACTCCTTCCACTACAGGTGTTGATTATTTGACCGTAGCAGATAATAAATTGTTTTTAGCCTCAAAAAATGGAATCTTTACTTCTACTGACGGTACTAACTGGAGCAATTCAAGCAACGGAATGACTTTAACTTCAGGTTTTACTTTCAGTGCTAATATTTTTAATTTTAATAATGTTTTATATTCAGGTGCAATGGGAACAATATATAAATCCATTGACTATGGTGCTAATTGGACTAAAATTACCGGCTCAGCTCCGTCGGCATCAGCATTAAATACTACTCTTTTTGTTAATGGTGATACAATATACTCGGGATGGAAAAGCAGCGGAATGTATAGTACAGCCAACGGGACAAACTGGTATCAGGGTACTGGCGACGGAATTGCAGGAAAAAGTATTGATAAGGACTTAGTCTATCATAAAGGTAATATCTTTGTAAAAACGCCTTCAGGTGTCTATAAATCTACTAATAAAGGTAATACTTTCAAATTATTGACAGGCGGCGGTCTGCCAGCTATGAGTGGCAATGTCGGAGGATTAACAGTTTGTAATGATGTGTTAATCTGTGCTGTTTTTTTAATTGGAGTTTATATTTCAATTGATGAAGGAGTAAGCTGGATTGATAAAACTCCCAGCGGAGTTACTTTGAAAAATTTTAATACTCTGGAAGTTTGTAATGGTACAGTTTATATGGGCTGTACAGGTGGGATGGTATTCAAATCAAATGATAATGGATACACCTGGGATAATATTTCCGGTATTGGTCTTGGCAGTGACGCTATCCAGTGTTTTGAAGTATATAAAGGGGATTTATATGCCGGTGGTATTGGTTCTTTATATAAAACTTCTGCTAATACAGCTATAAATAATCAATCTAAGGAGAGCAGCCAGTTTTCTGTTTATCCTAATCCTACATTTGAACAAATTATTGTTGAAACAAATATTTTAAATAATTCAACTTTTGAAATTCTTAATATTGAAGGAAAAATTGTATATAGGTTGGATTTACTGGAAAAAAGAACCGTAATTGCTCTAAATCATTTGGCAGAAGGGCTATATTATGTTAAACTGAAAAGTTTAGATGGAATATTTGTGAAAAAATTTATAAAGCATTAAAATGGGATAAGTTGGTTTTTTGGGGGAATATTATTTTGCTACAAATATTAAATCCCTAAAGGGATTTCAAAAATGAGGGGGGAGATATATTATTTTTCTACAAATATGTAATCCCTACGGGATAGGTTGGAATGGGGGGAATATTATTTTTCTATAAATATTTAATCCCTACGGGATAGGTTGGAATGGGGAGAATATTAAATTCTACAAATATTAAATCCCTAAAGGGATTGATTGGAATGGGGGAATATTATTTTGTTACAAATATGTAATCCCTACGGGATAGGTTGGTTTTTTGGGGGAATATTATTTTTCTACAAATATTTAATCCCTAGGGGATAGGTTGGAATATTATTCTAAAGGGATTTTTGAATTAAAATTTATAAGGGATGTGAGGAATTAAGTAATAATTTATGCACTCTAATTAGTGTGCATCCATAAACTAAAAAAAAATAAAAAATCATTTACCGCAAAGCCCTCAAAGTCAATCGCAAAGAAACGCAAAGAAAATTCAAAACCGACTTTATGGATGGACACTAATTATTCAGTAAGATTGAGTTAGGAGTTTAAGGTTTGCCTGGGAAATTTTTCACGAATTTGATTTTGATGTCTTCAAAATTGTCAACAAATTTGATTTTAAGGTCGGGAAAGTTTTCTACGAATTTCCATTTGCCGCATTCATCCGGAAAATCGTTTACTATTTTAACTTTTAAATCAGGGAAATTATCAACAACTTTGACTTTAAGGTCAGGGAAGTTTTCTACTATTTTAATTTTGCCATATAGTTTGAAACCTTTGTATGAGCAGTCTTTAATTTTGTCATCATCCTCAGGTTTGTAGCTTCCGCCGATAAGTAAAATCAAAAGGGCGAAAAAAAGAAATTTTTTATAATTCATAATATTAAGTTGTTTTTTTTAACAGCAAAAATTGTACCTGATTAATTTTAAATTAATTTTTCTTAACCATTTAGCCTTTATAATTTATACAAAAAAGTTACTCATTAGAGTTTCCCGCAGATAACGCAGATAAACGCAGAAAAAATTAATATCAGCGAAAATCTGCGAAATCTGCGGGAGATTTATTTTTTGAAAAAATTCATGAATTAATGAGGTTAGGGCTCAGATAAGTAATAAGAAAATTTAAAATCCGTTTTTTTCAGTCCCGTTAGACTGCCTTTATTAGCATAGGGTAACCAGCTTTGACTGTTGCAAGGGCGATATATATTTTATCTATCAATAAATTTTCTTTAAATTATATTGCTTTTTATACCAAAAATAGAGCTTGGATTTTTGTTGTCAGATATAGCTTTGAATTGTTCAAAATGTGTTAATAACTTTGTAAATAATTATAGATTTTGTAATTACCGAATAGATATATTTGCCTCACTGTTTTTAGTAGATTAAATTATATATTATATGAAAAGAACTATAAATACTCGTTTACCTCTGATAGTGAGCGGTCCTCCTAAAGTTTTTGATATTTCGTATTTTGATGCGATATATCAGGCAGGCGCCTTGCCTTTACTTGACACAGAGTATTTTAGCGAAAAGGAAAATATAGAAAATATAAACAAAATTATAAATAAGGGTATTTTGTTTGGGTTACGTATGTTGGTAACCGATAAAAATCTTACTGAATTTTTAGAGGGAAATAATTTTAAAAACCTTGATTTAATTGTATTTTCCTACAAAGATAAAGAAGAATTAAAAGGCTTTATTTTTAAGAATAGATATTATAAATACTTTATTGAAATAAAAGATATCGGATTAGATGAAAACAGGTTGGCAGGCTTTGGTATTGAAGCAAATGGCTTGATATTAAAGGGCTATGAAGCCGGTGGCAGAGTTTCAAAATACACAAGCTTTATACTGATGCAGTGGTATCTTGAGCATTGCGAATTGCCTGTATTTATTAATGGAGGCGTAGGAATGCATACAGGAGCTGGTCTGTTTGCTGCAGGTTGCAGTGGTGTTGTTCTTACTGACCAACTTTACCTTACTGAGGAGTCCCCTTTATCAAAAGATTATAAACAATTTATTAGTAAAATTGATGAAAAAGATACAGCAGTTATAGGAGATTCTATTGAAAACAGATATAGATTTTTTGCCAGATTAGGTACAAAGGTTGTTAATGAATTAAAAGAAAAAGAAAATGAAATTTTTGTTAATAGTTCGCAGCCCGGAGACCATTCTAAGCAGTTACAGGGGATTGTGGAGTTTGAGAAAATAATAGGTTTAAGAATGGCCAGCATAGATAAGCCTACTTCAAGTCCGCAGCAGGAATTATTTTTTATGGGTCAGGATGCAATGTTTGCGAGGCATTTTGTTAAAAAGTCTAAAAAGCTTAAAGATGTAATTTATAATTTCTTTATAAGCATAGGTGAAAATTTAGCTTTGGTTGAAGAAAACGACCCCCTGACTGAAGGCTCTTTGTTGGCAGAGGAGCATAAAACAATATATCCGGTTATACAGGGTCCGATGGGTAACATCACTGATAATGCCGATTTTGCCGAAGCTGTCTTTAAAGCAGGCGCTTTACCCTTCTTTGCGATGGGGAATTTGCCCGAGTCTGTAGCTGAAAACATATTGAGGTCTGGTGCTGAAAAGCTTGAAATCTTCGGAGCTGGTCTAATAGGAGCTGAGAATTATAATGAGCCAGTGATAAGGCATTTTGATTTGATTAAGAAATATAAAGTAAAGTATTCCATTCTTGCGGGAGGTAATCCGTCTCAGGTTAATGATTTGGAAGCGGCGGGCATAAAGACTTACCTGCATACGCCCGCATTGCAGATATTAGAGAATGCCCTTAACAACAGTATGTCTCACAGATTTATCTTTGAAGGCACCGAAGCAGGCGGACACGTTGGGAATCTCAGCAGTTTAGCTCTCTGGGAGTTGGCAATTGAGAGATTACTGAATCAGTTGCAGGAGCTAATAAATAAGCAATATCTCATCTTTGCGGGTGGTATTAGCAGTAAACCGGGCTCCGCTTTTATTAGCGGTTTAACGTCTAATATTGCATCTAAAGGCGCTAAAATCGGTATATCCGTCGCTACCTCGTATTTGTTTACCAAAGAGATAGTCCAAACTAAGGCGATGTCCCAATTGTATCAGGATATAATTAAAGAACGGGATGAGACTGTTGTAATAGCATCTTCAATTGGGTTGCCTACGCGAACTACTTTAACTCCTTATTCCGAAACTATACTAAAAAATGAGCAGAAATGGATAAAAGACAGAACGGATTTGCAGATTAGGAAAAAGAATTTTGAGACTTTCAATTTAGGCTCTTTACTTATTGCTGCAAAAGCTTTTGCTCCCGACTTTGTCAATAATCCCGATAAGTTTATTTATTACGAAGCTGATGAGCATTTTAGAAAAGGGAATTTTATAACTGGCGATAGCCTTATCTTTTATAATGACTGCGTAACTATAGAAGCTGTTCACAACTGCTTATTTAAAAGTAAGCACTACCTCTTTGACAATATTAACAGGGTTGAATTGCTTACATCCGAAAATAGCGAGCTGAATGATGAAATTGCGGTTATTGGCATAGCCGGTATATACCCTGATGCCGCAAATGTAGAGGAGTTCTGGCAAAACATTTTAGCTAAGAAATATTCAATTATTGAGATTCCAAAGGAGCGCTTTGACAGCGAACTATATTATGATAAAGATCATAAAGCCGAAGATAAAAGTTATTCCCATATTGCCGGAGTTGTTAAAGATTTTGAATTTGATTACAAACGCTTTGGATATACTAAGGAGGAGGCTAAATATATAGGACGAAGCCAGAAAATGATACTTCAGACTGCTATGGATGCTGTCAAAGATGCCGGTTATGATAGGGATAAGTCTTTACCTAAAAGTCGGACAGGTGTTGTCATTGGAGATTGTCTCGGCAGTGAGTTTATTGAGCGACATCATAAATATTTCTTTCCTGAAATAAAATATTATTTAGAACAGTTAGAAGAGTTTAACAAGCTGAAATCAGGCGAAAAAGAAGCCCTTTTAAATAGTATTAAACAAGAAATTGAAAAAGATTACCTTGATGATAAGTTAGAGAATATCCTTGTAAGTGTTAATTCGGCTCGTATAGCCAAACATTTAAAAATTGAGGGTAGTAATTACACGGTTGATGCCGCTTGTGCTACAAGTTTTATAGCTATTGATTGTGCTATTAAAAGTTTATTGTCTTACGAAAATGATTGTATGATAGCTGGCGGTATAAGTGCTAATTTAGCGCCTGAGCTATTTGTGGGTTTTTGCAAGATGAACGGGTTGTCCGATGATGGTTCTTTTCCTTTTGATGTGCGGTCAAATGGTTTTGTGATGGGAGAGGGTGCCGGCGTTTTGTTGTTAAAAAGAATGAAAGATGCTATCAGGGACAAGGATAAGATACACGCTATCATTAAAGCAGTCGGAGCAAGCTCCGACGGTAAGGGTAAAGCTATTGCAGCTCCTAATTCCGATGGGCAGGGCTATGCCTTAAAAAGATGTTTTGAGAAAATTAAAACTGCTATCAGTTTTGATGATATTGATTATATAGAAGCACACGGTACCTCAACTTTAGCCGGAGATGCCGCAGAGATACATACTATTAAAACTGTTTATAAGACCTCGCATCCCATAGGTATTAGCTCTGTTAAGTCCCAGATAGGTCATTTACTCAGCGGAGCCGGGGCTGCCGGCATAACGAAAGTTATTTTTGCAATTAAAAATAAGACTCTGCCTCCAAACGGTCAGTTTAAGAACCTGTCTGAAAATATTAAGTTGGAATCTCCTTTTTATATTATTGAAGAGGCTGCCGAATGGAAGTCTGCTGAAGGGAGGTCAAGAAAGGCAGCGGTTAGTTCTTTTGGCTTCGGCGGGATAAATACCCATATCATTGTAGAGGAATATACAGCAGGATATAAAAGATTAAAAAGGAATATTTTTGCAAATCCTGACTATGATTTTAATGATAACAGGATAGTGGTTGCCGGAGCGGGTTGTCTATTGCCTGATGCCACTAATACAGCCCAATTTTGGGCTAATTTAGAATCAGGGAAAGTATCCCTCTATGATATTCCTGAAGAGAGGTTTCATAATGACTATTATTCAAAAGAGACAGACCCACGCTTTAATATTCCGAAGATAAAAGCCGGTATAATTAGAAATTTCAAGTTTAACAGTATAAAATATAAGCTGCCCCCTGCTACAATAAAACTTATTGACAAGCACCAGTTGTATGCTATTGAAGCTGCTGCTCAGGCTATTGAGCAGTCCGGCATTCAGAGTCAACTGATAAAAGGTAACAGGGTAGGGGTCATTATGGGCAATACAATGTCAGGAGAGAATTTCTATGAAATAGGAGCAAGAATAAGGTTATACGCTGTTATTAGGGCAATTAAAAATACCGGTCTATTAGCAGGAGAAACAAAAGGTATTATAGCAGAGAAGCTGGGACTTGCTGTACGCAAACGCTTTCCCAAATCAACTGAGGATACTTTCCCGGGTTATATAACTAATCTAATTAGCGGGAGGATAGCCAATATCTTTAATTGTAACGGTTCTAACTTTGCCGTTGACTCGGCTTCCGCCTCGTCTGCTCAGAGCATATCTTTAGCTATCAGAGGTCTAAAAAACAAGGATTTTGATTTTGTTATTACAGGAGGAGTTGATTCTAATATGACGCCTTCAGTGAATAAAGGTTTGCAGAGCTGGGGCTTGCTATCTAAAGGTGAGAATAAGCCTTTTAGTAAAGAAGGCGGCGGTATTAATCCTGCTGAAGGCGCAGTCGTCTTTGTTCTTACTACTTTAAAACAAGCGAAGGAAAAGAACCTTAACATAATTGCCGAGATAAAAGACATAAAAATTTCAAGTTCCTCATCCGCCCAGATGCTAACCTCGCCTGATAAGGCTGCTTATATTAAAAGTATTTCTGAGTTATATAAAGAGAATGCGCTGAGGGTAGGGGAGCTAAATTATCTTGAGTTGTATGCCGCAGGTATTAGTTTATTTGATTTACTCGAGCTGCAATGTGTCAATAAAGTATTCAGTAATAAAATATATTCGGGAAGTTTAAAAGCGAATATCGGGTATTTAAAGTCCGCTCATCCAGCCGCTGTGATGCTTAAACTGATATTGATGAGCGAGAAGCATAAAATTCTTGCTAATCATTTAAAACAGGATAATTTAATAATAAATCAAGAATCATCGCTCTTAATTAATGACCAGCCTATACAATTAGCAGAGAATACGAATAGGGTTTTTGCGGCTAATTTCTTCGGTATAGGCGGAAATCACGGGCATTTTCTCATTAATAGTTTGCCTCATTTTCTTGATAAAAATATAAAAATAAATGCTATTCCGATAGCTGTAGAGCAAACAACAAAAATTAAAGAAGAAAAATGCTTATCTCTATGTGTTTTGCTTTCGGGACAAGGCTCGCAGTATGAGGGGATGATGAAAGAGCTTTATAATAGTGAAGAAATTATAAGAAGGGTGCTTGATGATGGAGAAAAGATTTATAGCCAAGCTAAAGGCAGCTCTATATTACAGGTATTGTTTGAGGACGGGAATAAACTGAAGAGGACTGAATTTACCCAGCCTGCCATCTTTCTTTCCAGTGCTGCTATTTATGAATTATTAAAAGTTAAAGGTATTAAGCAGAGCAATTTTATAGGACATAGTTTAGGTGAGTTCTCGGCACTTTACTGTTCGGGAATGCTTGATTTTGAAGTTGCATTTAAACTTGTGATGAAACGTGCTGAATTGATGCAGCAAGCTGCCGATAATAACCCCGGTACTATGTTGGCTGTCTTTAGGAATGCCGAAGAATCGGATAAATTGATTAAAGCCTCAGCTATTGCGAATATTTATTTAGCTAATAAAAACTGTGATGAGCAGACTGTAATATCCGGGTCTAACGATGGAATTGCCGCTTTTACTGTTTATCTGCAACAACTTAATAAGGAACAGTCAAGTTTAATAAGCCTTACCGGCAGAGTAGAACAAATTATATTCAGTCCTGTTAATGTTAGTACTGCCTTTCATACTCCATATTTTTCCAAAGCTTCTGAGGCTTTATATGAATATCTTAAAGGAGTTGAATTTAATAATGTGAATTACGGCAGGGTCTATTCAAATGTTACAGGACTGCCTTATCCGCAGGATGTCAATGAAATTAAACGACTGCTCGCTATTCAGATGCTCTCGCCAGTGGAGTTTGTTTTAACCCTTAATAATGCCGAAAAAGCTGGAATTTCCGAATATATTGAAGTTGGACCAAACAGGATGTTGAGTAATATGTTAAAGAGAAACAGCATTAAGCCAAAAATTAACCTTTTTGCAATTGACCCAAAGTCAGGTGAGAATAAGTCAATAGCTAAGCTGATTTCTGATATGGAAATAAATAATTTGCTTGAAACCCGGAAAATTTTTGTGAAAGATACATTAGATAGCTCTCTGCTAAGCAAAGCGCTTGATAGAGCCGAAACGCCCAAAATGAACGAAGCGCCGAATCAGTTTAATATGCCAAAGGCAGATTTAACGCTTCAAGGCAAGGAAGCCGAAGGGTCTTTATCTACGGAAGAGCCTGATTTTAGTTCTTTTTTAACTGAAAGAAAAGATGAAATTAATAAAATAATTGCTGAGCAATATAATCGCTATAAGAAAGAAAAAGAACAAAGTAAGCAGGATAAATATGGATTGTTTACAGGTAACATAGTAATTTCGGGTGTTTCTATCGGGTTGCCAGGCTCGGGATACAGGGTCTTTGACAACGAAAACTTTAACAGGCTTTTAAACGGGATGAACCTCATAGAGGCTTTATCAAATGTTGAAAAAGAAAAAATCTTTGATAAACATATAACCAGATTGAATAAAACGGCTGACGGCGCCGCCCAGTTCCAGGATATAAAGAATACGGATGAAGTAATTCAGCTTGCTGCTAAGCTGGGTTATTTTGATTTAAAAAAAGAATACGGAATTGATTATACTTATGACATTACATATTCCTTAGGTATTGCCGCAGGTATTGAGTCTCTAAAAGATGCTAATATACCTTTGGTAATGAATTATAAAACAACCAGCACAGGCGCTCGCTTAGCCGAAGGTTTTGCATTGCCTGAAGAGATGCAGGAGACTACCGGTGTCATCTTCAGTTCTGTTTTCAGGGGTTATGAAACAATTATTGATGAGATAACAAAGTATTATAAAGATAAGTTTATAAACCGCCCCTTAAATGAATTTGAAAAAATTTATTTCTATTTGATGGAGAATGTCAAAGATATTGATATCAAGCGCTCCATAACGGAGTGGTATAATAATATTAAATACCAATCAAAAAATAGCGAGCCTTACCAATTTAATCGTAAGTTATTGCTGGATATTGCCTCTTTGGGTTCTACTCATTTTGCTCAGATTATAAAGGCGAAAGGACCTAACACTCAAATCAGTGCTACCTGTACTTCAACAACGCAGGCTATTTGTGTGGCAGAAGACTGGATAAGAACAGGACGTTGCGACAGGGTAATTATAATTGGTGGAGAGGCAGCAACTTCCGATATTCAGCACGAATGGATAGGCTCCAGTTTCTTATCTATCGGAGCGGCTACTGATAAGCGCATTATTACAGATGCTGCGATTCCCTTTGATGAGAGAAGAAGCGGTTTGGTTTTGGGAAGTGCTGCCGTTTCATTGATTATTGAAAAGGAAGAGGAAGTAAAGAAGAGAGGTTTAAACGGGCAGGCGCAGGTGTTGGGTACTTATCTCGGTAACAGCGCTTTTCACGCGAGTAAGATTGATACTGATTTTTTTACTGCCAAATTAGATTTATTTTTTAAGAAAATTGAGAAGTTTTACGGTATTAAAAGGGAGGATATTGCAAATAAGCTGTTATTGATGTCTCACGAGTCTTATACTCCGGGACAGGGAGGTCCCGCTACAGCCGAAGCTGTTGTATTAAAAAAGATATTCCCTGAGTATTATAAAGAAATTGTTATTTCTAACATAAAAGGTTATACAGGTAGCACATTAGGTGCAGCTATTGAAGACGCTGTGATGGTAAAGGCTTTGCAAAAAGGTAAAGCTCCCGTAATAGCAAATCTGAAGCAGGTGCCTGACGAGTTCAGGGATTTGAGATTTTCTGATGGGAATCATTATGATTTTGATTTTGCAATGCACCTTGCTGCAGGATTCGGTTCTTATTTTTCTTTTTTGTTAATAAGGAAATTACAGGAAAATACTGTAGAAAATAATCAACTATATCAAGCCTGGTTGAAGAATATATCAGGTCAGCAGATGCCTGAATTAAAGATAATTAATAATACTTTGTGTGTGCCGCCTGTGATTAATCAAAACAATGAGCAAAAGGCAATTAGCATTGAGAAAGAACCCGCTGTAAAAAGTCCGCAGCCCGTAGCACAAAGTTCGCAGCCCGCAAAAGTCCAAAGTCCGCAGCCCACTGTGAACAGGGATTTTATTGCGGCAGAGGTAAAGAGTATAATAGCAGGGCAGACCGGTTATGAGCTTGATATGCTTGAAGAAGCGTTGGATCTGGAGGCTGACCTGGGCATTGATACTGTTAAACAGGTTGAGATTTTTGGGAAGATTACTGCTAAATTTAGTCTTCAGGTGCCTGAAAATCTGAAATTGTCAAAGTATAATACTATTGAGAAGATTATTGGCTTTGTTTTAGAGTCCTCCGGAAATAGTCTCCAGCCCGCAACAGTCCAAAGTCCGCAGCCTGTAAGAGTCCAAAGTCCGCAGTCCGCTGTGAGCAGGGATTTTATTGCGGCAGAGGTAAAGAGTATAATTGCAGGGCAGACCGGTTATGAGCTTGAGATGCTTGAAGAAGCGTTGGATCTGGAGGCTGATCTCGGTATTGATACTGTTAAACAGGTTGAGATTTTTGGAAAGATTACTACTAAATTTAGTCTTCAGGTGCCTGAAAATCTGAAATTGTCTAAGTATAATACTATTGAGAAGATTATTGGTTTTGTTTTAGAGTCATCAGGAAATAGTCCGCAACCTGCTGTCCAAAGTCCGCAGCCTGCTGTGAGCAGGGATTTTATTGCGGCAGAGGTAAAGAGTATAATAGCCGGGCAAACCGGTTATGAGCTTGATATGCTTGAAGAAGGGTTGGATCTGGAGGCTGACCTTGGAATTGATACTGTTAAACAGGTTGAGATTTTCGGAAAGATTACTGCTAAATTTAGTCTTCAGGTGCCTGAAAATCTGAAATTGTCTAAGTATAATACTATTGAGAAGATTATTGGTTTTGTTTTAGAGTCCTCCGGAAATATACCCCAGCCCGCTGTCCAAAGCCCGCAGCATTCAGTCCAAAGTTCCCAGTCCCCTGAGAGCAACAAGCAGCCCGCAATGAGCAGTACTATTGTATGTTCTGATGAGGAGGCAAAGAAATTTATCAGGCAGGAGCAGGCTAAAGTTCCTCCTTTAATAAATAATAATCAGAAATTAAACGGGAATATTATTAAGGAGACTAGAAGTATTATATCCGAACAAACGGGTTGTGCTACGGATATGCTTGATGTAAGTCTGGATTTGCTGGCTGACCTTGGTATAGATACTGTTAAGC